>PXAQ01000052.1 GCA_003567095.1 Phycisphaerae bacterium | reverse complement strand
GGCGGACCGTGATTTCGATGTTGTCGCGTTTATCGTGTTCAGGCAGTCCCTCGGTGACCAGCACCACATCGGCAATGACCTGATCGCCCGGCTCGGGAGACTTGTCTTTCGGCGTCCAGACGCCCGAGCGGTTTCGCAGTTGAAGCAATTCCTGCTCGACCTGCTCATCGCTGACCTCTACCGGCGGTTTTTCGATCGTGATGCCCTCCAGGTCCGGCAGATCAAAGTCAGGCCGGACTTCGACTTCAAATTCAAATGTCATCGGGCCGGACTCGGGCAGGTCGATTTTTTCGTGGTCGATGTCCGGCTCGCCCAGCGTGTCCAGCTCATTGTCTTTGATGGCCGCCTCGGAGGCCTCGACAATCAACTCCAGCTTGGCCTGGTTGGAGATATCGGTGCCGAAGCGTTTTTCAACCAGCCGCAACGGCGCCCGGCCCTTGCGAAAACCGGGAAGGACGGCTTCTTTACGAAGATCCTGATACTTTTTGTCGAGATGTTCACGAATTTTCTGCTCGGGAATCTCAACTTCGATTTTCTTCTTACACGGCCCGGCCTCGGATACCGTCACCTGATTTTTGATCTCATCGTTTACGGCTTCATCCGTTGTCGTCTGCGGATTGTCGGTCTTTTCGTCGGTCATCGATTCATTCTCCAGATTAAAGGACTGCTTAGATTCAAAACAAAAACGGTCGGCTTCAACGCCGACCGAAAGCATCCAATCAAGCCCTGAGGGCTTTTTCACACGCTTAAGCGACCTGCGCCAGACTACACAGAGCCGATACCTCGCTAAAGCTATTTCCCTCGACGACGCCCAAAACCGGACAAAGAATTCCTTTTTGGCCGCCCTCGCCAGAGCGGGTGATCGGATTCGAACCGACGACATTCACGTTGGCAACGTGACGCTCTACCGCTGAGCTACACCCGCATAATCCTACCTACTATAACCGGCTCCACGAAAAAATCAACCCCCATTGCAAAAAAAATTGAAAAACACTTTCGGCATCCTCACCGCGAAAAAACGCCGGAGTCTCTTGCGAAAAGGGCTATTGACTTTTTCCAAAGCCGGCGATATGGTGAACTGCAAACGGACTGTTACTTTTGTCTAAGGGGACTGAAAATGAAAACTTTATTGTTGTGGTCTGGTTTGCTCGTAACAGCGGCGGCTATTTTACTGAATGTGTCCGGGTGCAACGCCGTTGGGCGCCCGACGGACGAGCGGTTCCGGCAAACCGGTATCCCCGGCGAGCAGTATCGCGTGGGCGGGGGGTTCAAAATCAGCTACACCGCCCCGGAAGCCGGCGTGGTGTATCTGGTGGAGCATCGCACCGGCACACTGCTGGGCACCGAGTCGCTGCGGCGCGGACAAACCTTTGAATTCTTCCCCACCCAGGAGGTGATGGACGGATTCAAGCGGGTTAACATTAATTTGGCCGAAGGGGAATTCGTGATCTATTTTGTACCGGACACGGATTTATACCATCGCTAAACAGGTTATGAAGCGTCTTTCATCTGACACGAAATTACGGGAGATAACACGATGGCTGGCTTAATGCGACACAGTTTACTAGTCACTGTTCTGGCGGCTCTGCTTTTGCCGATGATGTCCGGCTGCGGGGAAGTGGCCATTACCGGCCGAAGGCAGGTCATGCTTGTATCCGACGATATGGTGCATGCCATGGCGTTTGAACAGTACGACGCCTTTCTGGAAGAGCACCCGGTCAGCACCGACCCGGCCAAGGTCGAACCGGTTCGGCGTGTGGGCCATCGGCTGGTCGAGGCGGTTGAACGCTACAGTCGCGAGCAGGGCAGACACGATCTGGTCGAAGGCTTCCAATGGCAATTCAACGTCATCGAAGACGACCAGATTAACGCCTGGGTGATGCCCGGGGGCAAGGTGGTCGTGTACACCGGTATCCTGCCCGTCACGCGGGACGATGAAGGCCTGGCGGTTGTGCTGGGGCACGAGATCGCCCACGCGGTGGCCCGTCACGGCAGCGAGCGAATGAGCCAGGGCCTGCTGTTTGAGCTGGGCGGGATGGCCCTGTCACGCGCGGTTCAGGAGCGTCCCGAGGCGACACAGCAGTTGTTTATGCAGTCCTACGGGCTGGGCGCGCAAATCGGGGTGCTGCTGCCATACAGTCGGCTGCACGAGCGGGAAGCCGACCGGCTGGGAATGATCTTTATGGCGATGGCCGGCTATGACCCGCATGCGGCGGTGGACTTCTGGCAGCGCATGGCCGCCGCCCAGGAAGGGCCGCGTCCGCCGGAGCTGCTCAGCACGCACCCGGCCGATGACACCCGAATCGCCTACATCAAAGAAGTCCTGCCCGAGGCGATGCAATATTATATTGCACACGATTGATTTGTTTTTGACCCTATGCGGCTGCGGCTATGTATTTGAGGCCCACCCGTTAAACCACGCCCGCTGCTCGAAGGGCTTTTTGGGCGGCTGTTTGACGGTTTCGGCCGGCACGCCGACCGGCAGCAGGATGCGGACGTATTTGCCGGCCGGGACGTTGAGCAGCTTGCCGATGGTCTCGGCACGTCCGTCCACGCGCAGCCAGCCGTCAATCCACACGCTGCCGTAACCCAGGACCGTGATCGCCAGCAGCATATTCTCCACCGCCGCGGCGCAGTCCTCCACCTGGAAGGACATCCCCTCATACACCGGCTCGGGCTCGTGGTCAAGGACACAGGCGATAAACGCCCGGGCCTGCTGCATGGCCTTGTTGCGGTCGTGCATGGGGCCGATGCGGCGCACCAGCTCCGGCTCATCGACAATCACAAACTGCGTCGTCTGAGCATTTCGCCCCGACGGCGCATCCAGTCCGGCCTGGACAATCTGCCGCAGATCCTCGCGCGGTACGGGTGTCTCTTCAAACCCGCCGCGATACGAATGCCGTTTTTTGATTGCTTCAAACAAATCCATTTGATCTCCAAATAGTTGAATCAAACATCGACTCGGCGGATGGCGGCGCCGACGCCGTTGAGTTTTTCCTCGATGTTCTCATAGCCGCGATCGATGTGATAGACGCGCTGAACCACCGTCGTGCCGTGAGCCGCCAGGCCCGCCAGCACCAGCGCCGCCGAAGCCCGCAAATCCGAGGCCATCACGGGCGCGGCGATCAGTTTCTCGACACCGGCGACAATCACGTTGGGCCCTTCCTTTCGCAGATTGGCGGCCATCCGGTTCATCTCGGCCACGTGCATAAACCGATCGGGATAGATCTTTTCGGTAATCACGCTGTTGCCCTCGGCCAGCGCCAGCAATGCCATAAACTGGGCCTGCAAGTCGGTTGGAAAGCCCGGATACGGCTGAGTTGTAATATCGGCCGGGCGAATTGCGCCGCTCATCACCACCTCGCACCCGTCATCGGCCGGCTCCACGACCGCCCCGATGCTGCGAAGCCGATCGGCGACCGCGACCATATTATCCAGATCGCAATTGCGGATGTGCAGGCGGCTTTGGGTAATCGCGGCCGCGACCATAAACGTGCCGGCCTCGATGCGGTCGCCGATCACCGGACGGGTCACGGGCTTAAGCTCCGCAACGCCTTCAATCACCAGCCGCGGCGAGCCGATGCCGCGGATCTTAGCGCCCATCGCGTTCAGACAGTGGGCCAGATCCGCCACCTCCGGCTCACAGGCCGCCGATTCGATGACCGTCGTACCCTTGGCCAGCGTCGCGGCCATCATCACATTGTCCGTGCCCAGTACGGTCGAGCCGAACGGGCCGCCGAGGAAGATTTGCGCCCCGACCAGTCCCCCGGCCGGCGCCTCGGCCACGATATAGCCGTTTTCCAGGTAAATGCGGGCGCCCAGCGCCTTGAGGCCGCGGAGGTGAATGTCCACCGGCCTGTCGCCGATCGCGCAGCCGCCGGGCATGGAGACCTTCACCTTGCCGCAGCGGGCCAGAAGCGGCCCGAGAATACAGATACTGGCCCGCATCTTGCGCACAATCTCGTATTCGCCGACGGGGGTATCGATGGTGGTCGCGTCGATATGCAGTCCGTTCGTTGAGTCGCGGCTGACCTTTGCGCCGAGGCTGGTCAGCAGGCTCTCAAAGGAGCGGATATCGGCCAGATTGGGCGCGTTTGGGATGACCGTCTCGCCCGGCGCCAGCAGCGCAGCGGCCATAATCGGCAGCGCGGCATTTTTCGCCCCGGCTACCTCAATCGTGCCCGACAGCTTTACCGGTCCGTCAATCTCAAAAATATCCATACGTTTATTCCCGGGTTTCTTGCAAAACTGAGCGGCCTGTACTATAACATCAGTGGTTTCAAAAGGCAATTGAACTTCGCGAAAGAATCCGGAAAATGCGGATTATGGCAATACAATTGGCGGATATGGCCGCCGAGGTACTCGAAACGCCTGAGCCGGCTTTTGATTGGCTCAGTGCGGTGCTGTTCGTTGCCGGGCTTGTCATCCTGACCGTCTGGCTGCGGCAGTACGGCGGGCCCAAAACGCTGGCCGCCGCCCCGACCCGCCGGCACAGCGTGCCTGTGTTCCTGCCGTTCTTGATCTTTTTTGCGTGGGCGATCGGGTTTTCCCAGTCCATCGTGTGGATCGAGCAGGCCTATGAGGATGTGGCACATGACCGTCAGGTGGCCGCCCAATACCTGGCCCTGCTTGCGCTGAATGCGGCGGTCATCGCGGTTATTCTTGTTGCAGCGCGTCGCCTGTTCGCCCGGGGGCTGAAAGGCTTCGGGCTGAATCCCAAAACGCTGGGGGCCGATGCCGGTTGGGCGGCGGTCAATTTGCTGGCAGTCTATCCGCTGGTCATCGGCGGAATATGGCTGGTCATGGTCATCGGCAGACTGATCGCCGGCGATGATTTTGCGTTTCCGGTGCACGAGAGCCTGAAAGATCTGGCCGATACAGACCTGGTTTGGGCACAAGCCCTTATGGTCGTCCTGCTGGCGGGGGTGGTCCCGGTGATGGAGGAGCTGTTGTTTCGCGGGCTGCTGCAGTCGGCCTTTCGTGGCGTGCTGCCCGGCGTCTGGCCGGCTATCCTGATCACCTCGGCCCTGTTTGCCATCGTCCATTCGCCCTATCACGCACCGGGTATTTTTGCCCTGTCTTGCGCGATGGGCTACGCCTACGAGCGCAGCGGCTCCCTGTTTCGCCCCATCTGCATCCATATCTTCTTCAACGCCACCAGCGTCATCGCCTCAATGCTGTTGTAAAAAACCGTATCGCCATTAAATCTAAATTATGGGTCAAGTATACCGTAATCCGGGCCCGTGCTGCGATATATTTCCATCACCCACAATATAAGAAGGCCCCTTCGTTCAGGATTCGAACCGGGACGGGTCGTTTTCCGGTGTGGGGTCAAAACTGTCGTCGCGTTCGAGCAGGCCTTTGCGGTGCAGCCGCCGCAGCAGACGTCGCCGTGCGGTGCGCAGCGGCACAGTCAGGAAGCGGTGGATCCGAATGACCGCGCTGCGCCTCTGGGCGTGCTCCATCTCGGCCTCGGTCATCAGATCGGGGCGAAGCCGGCTTTTGTGTTTGAGCAGGTGATAGCGGTCTTCACGCTGGAGCATGGTGCGCAGGGGCTTGCACCAGCGCCTGGCCAGTCGTATTGAAATCTGGAAATCAATCAGGTACGGCCGCTTATCGGCCCCGATCAGGATATTGCCGCGTTTGTTGAAATCCAGGTAGCACACATCCAGCCGATGTATCGTGTCCAGAAGCTTTGTCAGGTCCTCAAAAAAGCAATCCGGCACGTCCGGCTTTTCGTCAAGGGATCGGCCTTCGATATAATAGTACGCAAAGCCGTTTCGACCAAACTCACTTACAAGGCAGGGCACCTGCTCCAGAGAATCAAGATGCTGCAAAAGACGGACTTCGCGCCGTGTCAGAAACCGCCCGAGCCAGCCCAGCGGCAGGCCAAGAAAGGACTGATGACGGCCGATTTTCAGGACAATTCGACCCGGCGCATCGCCCTGGCGCTGCGAATGCAGCGTTTCCTGGTAAAGTCCGGTGGCCGCAAAGAAGTCGTGCTTAAATGTGCGCACCAGAGACCACTGCCGATCCGCTATAAAAACAGATCTCGGCAAGCCTTTCGTGCCGCATGCGTACAGCGCGTTTTTCAAATGGTTACGCACACCCGGTCCTGGATGGAAGCTCTATTGAACTAAAATTATCTGACAGGATAGACAGTCCTGACTGCTTCTGTCAAGGATGGGTTTCGATATGCTTCCATGGGCCATGTAAAAATAAGAAAACCGGAGCTCCCCTCGGTCTCCGGTTTTTCTTATTGGCTCTTAACCGTTTTAGGCAAACCGACGACGGTATTGCAGGGTTCTGAGTACGCCCAGTCCAATGGTCGCCAACAGCAGCGATCCGGGCGTCGGTACGATAGGTGGTTGACTCAGGACGAACGATTCGCTGCCGCCGCCTTCGAACCCTTGTGCGTGGATCCCGATGCGCAGTGAACCAGAATAAATCTGCTCAAGTACATCGGTAAATGTATAGGACGAAGCGAGTGTTGTCAACATCCCCAGTGACTGGCCGGGATTGACGCCGTTGTGGGGCTGCGGTTTGTCGGCCGATGCCGTCAGGCCCTCGGTGGCCTGAAAGGTCGGGTCCAGCTCTGCCCAGCCCGACAAGTTGGACGGAGTTGCACCGACTGAAAATGTTGACGCTGGATTGGAATGCTCAAACCCATCAATCGATGCCAGGGCCCCGCTTCCGGCCGGTCCATTGTCGAAATACATCTGCGTGATGGAGGACGGATCTGGGCCGCTGTTCAGGAAGGTAAATAAGACCTGCCCGGGGCCGGCATCATCGATTTTGACCGAAAATTGTGTCTGGCCAGTCAGTGTGTCGTGAGCAGAATTGTTGGACAGGCCTGTAAACGTAAATGACGGCCCGGCCGAAACCGATGCTCCGATTGCGGCAATCAGCAGGATTGCCCCTATTGCGAATTGGTGTGTTAGGCTGCTTTTCATGGTCAGCCTCCTTTCCGATAATCAGCTTTTTCTTATTCAGTTTTTAAAGTACATAGGAGTGATTACGAATAAGTTTGTGTGCGGTTTTCAAAAATCTGCCCAAAATGAAGATTAATTTTGACTGGACATTTCACAGAACGAACACAACCGTACATATTTTGGCCGAACGGAGCGACAATTTTATTGGGCCATAATAATACGGCAGTTTCCGAAGTCAGATTAGGCAATATCCTTGTATTTTTCAGGCAATCTGTTTATACAATGTACTCTATGCATATAATCAATACACTGGTTCCGGTTTTTCTTTTGATTGGGCTTGGATTTGCCCTTCGCAAGAGCAATTTTCTGTCGGGCGATCTGGTCGGCGGCATCAGCAAGCTGGTCTATTATTTCGCTTTGCCGGCCCTGTTGTTTGTGGAGGTGGCCACGGCGGCGTTTGACCTGGGTCGGGCCACCGGGCCGTTCTTGGTCATCACCGCCGCGCTTGTGGTGTGTGTCATCGTTGCTTATAGCGTCGCGGCTGTCCTGAAACTGTCCGGCCGCAGCCTTGGCGCGTTCGTGCAGGGCACGTTTCACGGCAACACCGTCTACGTGGGGTTACCGGTGCTGACCTACAGCCTTGCCGAGATGCCCGGCGCCGATGCCGAGCAGACCACCCAGGTTGCCGTGCTTGCGCTGGCGATGGCCATGCCGATTTATCTGGTCGGCTCTGTGGTCGTTCTGCTGCTGGGTCATCAAAAGCTGGATCGCTATGTGCCCCTGCGGGTGGGCCGTCAACTGGTCACCAACCCGTTTATCCTGTCCTGCGCGGCGGGCCTGCTGTGGGGGTTTTCAGAGCTGGCATTGCCCTGGGCCATCCAGCGTGCGCTGGATTCGGCCGCTCAGATGGCCTTGCCGCTTGCGCTGATCGCCACCGGCGCGACGATTACCGGCAGAAAAAGCGGCGTGCCGTCCTCGGCGGCCATCTGGTCGGCGGCGATAAAAATCGTGGTCGGCCCGGTAGCGGGCTTTCTCCTGGGCCGGGCATTCGGGCTGGATACCGGTCAGATGTTGGTTGTGCTGGTGCTGCTGGCGGTCCCTTCGGCGGTGTCCACGCTGGTGCTGGCCGATCAGCTCGACAGCGACACCAACCTGGCCGCCGATATCATTGTCGTCAGCTCGATTCTTTCGATCGGGTCGCTGGCGGCGGTTTTGGCTCTGGCCTGACCCTATGTGCCCCAGACCTATGAGGCGCCTTATGGGCCGGTTCAGGTGGAGCGTCATACCTACCAGACCTCCAAGGGCGGCCGGGCCTATGTTCCGCTGGAGCAGGACGGGCGTTTGGCCCTGAACTCCACTCCGCGGTATGCCCAGATGGTCTCGGGTAAATATGCGCGTTTCGGCGCCGAGGCCATCTGTGACGACCTGCTCGAAAACAACGGCCGAAAGCTGTCGCGCAATTATGCCAAAAAGCTCAGTGATTTCGTCGGCTCGGTCGCTCAGTGTTATGAAAGCGAATGGGAGTACGAGTTGCTGGTTTTTGAACGGCCGGTTCGCTCCATTTCGCTGGGCCGGGACGGCACCTGTATGCTGATGCATGAGGATGGATGGCGCGAGGCGATGTGCGGCTCTATTGCCTTTTACGACGCCCTGGGCGAACGGCTGCATACGATTTATTGTACCGCCACACCGGAATATGGTAAAGAGAAATTCAACGACAAGTTTT
>PXAQ01000097.1 GCA_003567095.1 Phycisphaerae bacterium | reverse complement strand
CGCTCTTTGCATAGAAAATGACGAAGAATATGCGGCCCCCACGGGGCCGGGAAAACACAGTTGACAACTGGTTTTGTCCAAAATTTCAGGCAAAACCGGCCCGCCCAAGGTGCGCCCCGCCCCTTATTCCCGGACAATTAAAATCCAATACCCATGTCCGCAACCACGTCCGCATGTCCGCAGAATATGTCCGCAAGAAAATGATTTTAACCCCGCTTTAATTGCCGTAAGTCCCTTTTTTAAACAGGACTTAAACGCTCGCCCCCAAAACACCCCCTGCGCCATGTAGCATTTCGCAAAATCGAAAAATCGCCCGATCTGCGCCATCTTCCCCCGCGCCCCTTCGCGCGGCCCTATGGCCCCTCAAAGCCCCCCTAAACCCCGCTTAAACAAACACTTATCCCGCCTTATCCCACCCCGTCCCCGCCAATCCCGCCCACTTTCGCCCTGCGCCATATACCATTTCGTTTTACAGGTCCAGTTGCATGCGTTAGGGATGTTTCGCTGCCGAGAATAGAAACCCTGAGCCTGGACGGATATTTTCAGAGATTTTGGCCTTTGCCGTTGCTCGCCGATGCGGTATACTAATGTACACCATCAACTATCATTTTTTTGATTTGAGGAGTGTAAGTCATGGCACGCACACAACTGACATGTCTCTGTGCGGCGGTCATTGCACTGGCGGTCGCGCTGCCAGCGATACAGGCGGTGGCCGATACGGTGATTCTGGATTCCGGCGCCCAACTGACCGCGCCGATTCTGGCCGAGCGCCCGACGGGGGTCGTGCTGGATTTGGGCTACACGGTGCTGATGATTCCGCAGGAAAATATTTTAACGATTGACGCGGCGCCGGCGGCCTTCGACCCCAACGAGCCGGACCCGCAGGAAGGCATTCCCGCCACCGTCGCCGGCGAGGCGCTGTACCATACCGCAGCGGTCAACCCCCGGTCACTGGAGCAGTGCTATCAGGCCGCCGCGCCGGCGGTGGTGATGGTCTCGACGCCGGCCGGGTTGGGCTCGGGGTTTCTGATCAACCCCAACGGCTACCTGATCACCAACTTTCACGTCATCGAACGCGAAACGCAGATCACCGTGACCCTGTTTGAGCAAAGCCCAAGCGGCTTTGAACGCAAGGTATTCCGCGATGTCCGCATTGTTGCGCTGAATCCCTTTACCGACTTGGCCCTGCTGCGCATCGAAGACGATGACAGGGACAGCTTTCCCCATGTGCCGCTGGCAGAGCCCGGTACCGTTCAGGTGGGGCAGCGCATCTTTGCCATCGGCAACCCGCTGGGCCTGGAGCGGTCGCTTAGCGACGGGTCGGTCACGACCGTCAGCCGGGCCTTTGAAGGGCTGGTCTATATCCAGACCAACGCCGACCTGAATCCGGGTAACTCCGGCGGGCCTTTGTTTGATATGTCCGGTCGGGTCATCGGCGTGGCCAATATGAGCGCCCGCTATTTCGGCGGCCTGGGCTTTGGCATCCCGATTCATTATGTCCGCGATTTCATCGACAACTACGAGTCGTTCGCGTACGACAAAGACAATCCCAACACCGGCTATCGCTATGTCCAGCCCGACGGCAGACAGAAGAGAGAGGCCCCCGATTTGTCGCGCTATTAATCCCGTTTACTGCTCAATTAAAAAGGAGAAACGATGCGTCTATTGAACTGGCTGTTGTGCGGCCTGATGACCACGGCCCTCTGGGCGGCGCCTGTCCGGGCTGCTTCACTGCCGGACAGCGCAGCGCTGCTGGCGCCAAACATACAGTTTATGCTGTCGGTGGACAATGTCCGGCACCTGCGCGATCAACTGGAAAAGACAAACCTCTATGCGCTCTATCATGACCCGGCCATGCGGCCGTTCTCGGAGCATCTGCAAACACAGCTTGATCAGTGGGTCCAGCAACAGGATGACGCGTTGCTGCGGCAATTGGTCAAGATGGACAATCTGCCCGAGGGGCGCGTTTTGGTGGCCGGGCGTCTGCCGACCGATACAGCAGCGTGGGATGCCGAACCGTCGTTTGTGGTGCTGGCCCAGTGGGGCCAAAGCGCCCAGGAAATGCATACCGCTATCGAACAGCTTTTGCAAAAACAGCTTGACGGCGACACGCATCGGACGACCGAGCGCTACCGCGGTTACGACATCGTCACTCATATTTCGCCGCGCAGAAATCTCTATCAGGACCAAGAGGCCGAGCCGACGCGAATGCACTACTGCTTTTTCGAGGACATAACCGTCCTGAGCAACGATGTCGACATGCTTCAGTTTGCCCTCGGGCAGATCGACGGGGCCCGCAGCCGAACGCTGGCTGATGACGCCGATTACCAGCGGGCCCGCCGCGCAATCGGGACAGGCGCTCACGGCGAATTCTATATCAATCTCAATGCGCTAATCGAAAGTATGTTCCTCGGCGGCCCGGAGGAATTTCAAGCCGAGATGCGTCAGCATTTGACGGCGTTTGGACTGGACGGCCTGTCCGGCGTCTCGGCCGGCCTGACCCTTGCGCCCGAGCCGGGGACAAACGCGGCGGTCACGATGTTCCTCCCGACATCCAGCCCGCGCCGGGGGATCTTGAAGATGGTCGAACTGCCGCCGCGGCCGTTTCGACTGCCGCCGTTTGTCGATCCGCAGGCCGGGCAGGTGGGGTTTATCAATGTCGACTTCCCGTCGGCCGCCGCGGAGCTGTTTGAGATGCTGGCGGCGAT
The DNA here is from genome assembly GCA_003567095.1 of Phycisphaerae bacterium. The sequence goes on along the minus strand of PXAQ01000097.1, from coordinate 5,963 downwards.
TAATCCGATGTATGCCGCTGCACTGAACAACCCGATGACGCCGCCGCAGGCCGACGGCTCGCCCGGCATTATTCCCAAAGACGACCTGCTGGATAACCTGGGCGAGCAGATCATCTACTTCAGCTCAGTCCAGGCCGATCCGGATGAGGCGATGGGCATTCGCGAAGAACAGGTGTATGCGATTGCCGTGCGCGACGCTCAGTCACTGAGCCGCGCGGTGGCCGGGCTGCATACCCAGTTCTTCGCCGTCGGCAATCCGGACCTGCAGCGCGAGTTTTTGGGCTATACGCTGTATGTGCTTCCGCTGGAAAGCCTGTTTATGCCCGGGCTGGATCCGGCCCAGACGCGGCAAACGGCGATGGCCCTGGCCGTCACCGAGACGCACCTGCTCATCGGGCAGCAAATTGCGCTGGAAAAAGCCCTTCAGCGCCTGGCCGAGCCGACACAAACCCAACCGCTGGCCGAGGCCGCCTGGTATCGCAGCGCCATGGCGCACATGCCCTCGGATGCGGGAATGATCAGCATGGACAACAACCGGCTGCTGGGAAAGGCTTACTGGAACGCGCTCAGAGAGGGCAAACTGTTTGAGCCGTTGATGACTGAAGTTCCGGATGAGGCATTCAATATCGTCTTGCCCGCACTCAAAAAACTGCCGGACTTTGACGCCGTGCGGCAGCATTTCGGCATCACGCTGAACTGGCTGCGCACACGACCGGACGGCTTTTTGCTGGAGGCCAAAGACATCCCCGCTCCGCCGGTTCGACCGTGACAACTCCGATTGGAACCACCATCAATACGCTGCAGCGCACTTAGGCATGAGGATAGGCTCCCTTGAATTAAATATGCCGTTTGTGCAGGCCCCGCTGGCCGGGTACACGGATTATCCGATGCGCAAGCTCGCGCGGCGGTTCGGCTGTCCGCTGACGTTTACCGGGATGATGCTCGATCAGTTCGCGCTGCATGCCAAAGCGATACGCCAGGAAAAATTCCACCCCGTCGGCGATGAGCACCCGGTGGTCGCCCAGATTGTCGGCCATGACCCGGCGACGCTGGCCCGGGCCGCGGCAGTCTTTGAGGGTCTTGGCTACGATATGATCGATCTGAATTTTGCCTGCCCGGTGCCCAAGGTGCTGCGTCGTCAGCGCGGCGGCTTTCTGATGCAAAAGCCCGACCTGATCCGACAAGCCCTGCGGCAGACGCGCGAGGCGGTACGCTGTCCGGTGCTGATGAAGATTCGCATCGGCTTTGACCGCAGCGCTGCGGCCGAGGAGGATTTCTGGACGATCTGCTATATTGCCGCCGCCGAAGGGGTCGATATGCTGGCCGTGCACGGGCGCACCGTCGGCCAGAAATACCGAGGCTCGGCCGACTGGACACGCATCGGCCAGATCAAACAGCGCTTTCCGACGCTGACCGTCTTTGGCAGCGGGGATATCTTTGACGCCCAAACCGCCGTTGATCGCCTCACTGAAAACGGTATCGACGGCGTCATCATCGCCCGCGGAGCGGTCGGCAACCCGTGGCTCTTTGGCGAGTTGCTGGCCCGCACGCAGGGCCGGCCCATCCCGCCGCCTCCGACCCTTGCCGCTCAGGGCGAGGTGATCCTGGAGCATTTTCAGATGTGCTGCCGGATGCGTACCGGCCGCCGCGCGGTGGCCTACTTTCGCAAATTCCTGCCCGGCTACACCCGCCGCCATCCCGACCGCAAAGCCACGATGCTGGCGCTGCTGGCCGCCCAAAGCCCCGAGGACCTGTCCGCCGCGGTCAAAGCCGCCTACGGGGCATAACGCAACGGTTTTATTTGCCGCAGTGCAGATATACTGTCGACCCGGTGCATGCCGTATGGCCACTACCAAGCTGCCGTGCCGTCATTGGGCTGCCCACTGTCCCAATGGCCCTGATTTGCTTGCTTGATTTTTCCCCGGCCATCCTTTATTCTGTCCAGTCATGCGAATACCTTTGACAAAATACGGTCTGCCGCAGGTGGCGATCTACCCGGCGATTGTCCTGGCGGCAATGGTGGTTTACGGCCTCGTTTTCCAGCACGCCGCCGAACGGCCGGCGACGGGGTATGCGGCGTTCTGGATTCCAATGATCCTGCTGCTGGCGGTGCTGGGCTGGATGCTGGCGTTTTTCCGCGATCCGCAGCGTCAGATTCCCGATGATCCGGCGCTGTTGCTGTCCCCGGCGGACGGCCGAGTGACAGACGTTGAAATAATGGACACCTGCGAGGGCTTTGACGGGCCGGTGCTGTGTGTTAAAATATTTTTGAACATCTTCAATGTCCATATCAACCGCGTCCCCTGCGCCGTTCGCATCGGCAAAATTGTCTACAAACCCGGCAAGTTTGTCGACGCCCGAAAGCCTGAATCCAGTGTCGTCAACGAGTCCAACGCCATTGAGATGGTCCGGCTCGATGCCCCGGCCGATCGCCTGCTCGTGCGGCAGATTTCCGGCGCGGTGGCCCGGCGGATTGTCTGCCAGGCAAAGACCGAGGCCACATATCCCGCCGGGGCGCAGTTCGGGATGATCAAATTCGGCTCGGGCACGGAACTGTATGTGCCCCAGCGCCAGAGGCTCGAATGTCTCGTCCAGAAAGGCGACAAAGTCAAGGCAGGACTGACCGTCCTGGCACGGTATCACCATGCAGCCCACCAATGACGACCACAATGCGGTCCCGCAGCGGCGCTTTATGCGGCGGGTACGAAAGGGGCGGCTCAAGACCATCGCCATCCTGCCGTCGCTGATTACGCTGATCAACGGCGTTACCGGCTTTGTCGCGATCAGCCTGGCGGCACGGGGGGCGCAGTACTTTGCCGTCGCCGGCTACCTGCTGTTTCTTGCGATGATTGCCGATATGCTCGACGGCCGCGTGGCGCGGATGAGCCACGCAACCTCCAGCTTCGGCGGCCAGCTCGACAGTCTGTGCGATATACTCAGTTTCGGCGTTGCCCCGGCGTTTTTGGCGCTGCATATGATGCTGCATTATCACAGTCAACTGATCGGGGCGGCCGAGCCGCTGTTCGGCGATCTTTTTGTGCGGTTCATCTGGCTGACCTGCGTGGGGTATCTGTGCTGCTGCGCGATTCGCCTGGCGCGGTTCAATGTTGAAAACGTCGAGGACGAGACCGCCCACATGACCTTTACCGGTCTGCCCAGTCCCGCCGCGGCCGGCGTGCTGGCCAGCCTGGTGGTCTTCTTCGAGCATATGCTGATTCATGTCGCCCCCGATACACGGCTGTTCACCGTCCTGCGGTGGTCGATTCTCTACATTCTGCCCGTTGTTACGCTCGGCGCCGGCGTGCTGATGGTCAGCCGCATCCGCTACCCCCACGTGGTCAACCAGTACCTGCGCGGCCGAAAGCCGATTATCTACCTGGCCTGGGCCGGCGTCCTGTTCGGCGTCATCTTCCTGTTCGGCCTGCAACTGGCGCTGGTGATCTCATTTTCGGCCTTCGCCCTTAGCGGCCTGGTGCGATGGATATGGCTCTACACCACACGCCACCGCCTGTTCAAAGCCACCCCCCAAAAAACCGAACCCCCTCCAACACAATCCTAACCGCCGACGGCCCGCGCGAAACACAGCTTAAACCCGAAAATCAAGCTGCTTAACATCAACGTTGGGACGGTATCCAAAAACGTTGAACCCTTAAGGAATCCGACCAAACTCGGGCTTCTATGCTCTTTTTCCTGCCCTCTATCCTCTATACTCTGACCTCTGAAAACCGTTGCATTTTGTCTGTAACTTATTACCATGCGGCCTATGGAACTGATTGACACACACGCGCATTTGACGTTTGACGAGCTTGAAAACGATCTTGACGCCGTTTTGGCGCGCAGCCGCGCGGCCGGGGTGGTCGAATGGGTCACCATCGGCACCGACCGGGAGCATATCGACCGGGTATTGGCTCTGCTGGGGCGTTATCCCGCGCTCTGGGCCGCGTTCGGCTACCATCCCCATTACGCCAACGCCGTCGCCGACAGCGATATTGACTATTTGAAACAGGCCTTGCGAAACCAGCGCGTCGTCGCCGTGGGCGAGACGGGACTGGACTACCATTACGACAACGCCGTACCGGATAATCAGCAGCGTCTGTTCCGCGTGATTCTTGACATCGCCGTCGAGATGCAAAAGCCCGTCATCGTCCACACCCGTGATGCGTTTGACGATACGATGGCGATTTTGGCCGAGTACGATGGCAAACTCGCCAACGTCGTCATCCATTGTTACGGCGGCAACATCGAGCAAACCCGGTATGTACTGGATAAGGGCTACTATGTTTCCTTTACCGGGACAGTCACCTTCAAACGCTCCGAGGCCCTGCGCGAGGTGGCCGGGATGATCCCCCCGCAGCGTACAATGCTCGAGACCGACTGCCCGTACATCTCCCCGGAGCCGATGCGCAATATTCGCCCCAACGAACCGGCCCTGATGGTTCACACCGCCCGCTGCCTGGCCGAGCTGCACGGAATGTCCCTTGAGCAGTTCGCACAACTGACCGTCGCGACGAGCCGGGCCTTCTTTGGAATGTGAGGATTTTGATACAAAGTGTACGCTTGTGAATTGCCAATTAATCGACCGGCGGGTATAGTACGCCGATGAAACCAACCGACAAGACAACCCTGCTGGTCACCTGCGCCAAGGGACTGGGCCAAAGCCTCCGGGACGAGATCGAGGCGCTGGGCTTGTCCGTCGATTCCTGTCACGAAACCGGCGTCGAACTGACCGGCGATATGCGCGACGCGATGCGGCTGAACCTGCACCTGCGCACGGCCTTTAATGTGCTCTATCTGCTGCGGCAGTTTGAGTGCCGTGACCCGGACCGGCTGTACCGCCAAGTCGCCACGCTGCCCTGGGAACAGATCATCCCGTCCAACGAGTACCTCAGCGTAGTCGGGCGGATTGATACGCCCTCGATCGACAACACGATGTATCCGAATCTGAAGATCAAGGACGCCATCGTGGATCGCATCCTGAAAAAGACCGGCTCGCGTCCCAATTCCGGCAAGGATCGCACACACGTCGTCGTGCAGGCCTACTGGAAAGGCGACCGCTGCTGGATTTACCTGAACACCTCCGGCCAGAAGGTCTCGGATCGAAACTATCGCAAGCTGCCGACCGCCGCGCCGCTGCGCGAATCGCTGGCCGCGGGCATCATCCTGGCCACCGGCTACGACGGCTCGCAGACCCTGGTTTGCCCCATGTGCGGAAGCGGCACCCTGCCCATCGAGGCCGCCCTGATCGCCGCCCGTCGCGTGCCGGGACTGATGCGAAGCAACTACGCCTTTATGCACACCAAGCTGTACGAAGAGGCAATCTGGAAGCAGATGCGCACCGGCGCCGGCAAGCAGCACAAAAAACGCGGCAAAGCGGAGTTCAAACCGGCCCGCATCATCGCCACCGACATCGATCCGTCCGCGGTCCAGGCGGCCCGACGCAACGCCATGACCGCCGGCGTCGAACACCTGATCGCTTTTGAGGTGTGCGATTTTGCCGATACAGAAATTCCCCACGACGACAACGGCATCATCGCAGTCAACCCGGAATACGGGATGCGATTGGGCGAGTTGGAAACGCTGCGCCGGCTGTATGCCCGCGTCGGCGACTTTTTCAAACAAAAATGCCCCGGCTATACCGGGTACATCTTCACCGGCAACCCGGATCTGGCCAAATGCGTCGGACTGCGCACCAGCCGACGGATACCGTTTTTCAACGGCAGTATAGAATGTCGCCTGCTCAAGTACGATCTCTACACCGGCTCGCGCAAAGCATAACCCGCCCCCCGTACACCTGCCGCTCGGCCCGGCGGCAGGATTTTATTTCAGAAACTGATTTATGAAACTATCTCGAATTTCATCATCCTCGATTATTTGAACAAACTCCAAGCTGCTTATACCATGTCGATCTTTGATTGTAATATCCGCTCTATTTTCAAGAAGAACCTCAGCGGCCTCAAGATTTT
>PXAQ01000154.1 GCA_003567095.1 Phycisphaerae bacterium | reverse complement strand
TGCCGGATGCCTTCACGGAAAACGCGAACTTTTCCGGCATGGACGGCACCCGTGAGCTGTTTATTTCCGATGTGCTGCACAAGGCGTTTGTCGAGGTCAACGAAGAAGGCACCGAAGCCGCCGCAGCGACCGGTATCATCGTGGGCATCACGGCAGTGCCCGAACCGCCGCCGGTATTTCGCGCCGATCGTCCATTCGTGTTTCTGATCAAAGACAATGCCACAGGCAGCATCCTATTCTTGGGCCGCCTGACCGATCCGACACACGACAGCTGACGTTTTCAATTCATTGCAACAGGTATTCGATTGTTCGGCAACGCTTTCCCGGTGGCGGTCAGCCTTGGGCAATACGCTCAAGCTCGGCCCGTTCAACCTCGCTTAAAGGCTCAAAGTCGCAGGCCAATTTCACGTTTTCCTCGATCTGCCATAATTCTGTAATTCCGATCACTGCTGTGGCTACCGGGTGACTGAGCGTATAGTTAAACGCCTGTTCCATGGTAAGCCCCCGCTCAAGCACACGGCCCCGACCGACAACTTTCATCGCGATAATCCCGACATCTTTTTCGCCGGCCGCAGCGAGAAATTTATCCATGTCCTCAGGGTGATCCATAGACGCGTTGGCCGCGTTGAGTGTGATAAGCACGCAGTCGTAGTCATGCCGATTGAGGCCCTCCAGTAAAATCCGCGGAGAATGTCCCGTAATGCCTTTATGCTTTATAACGCCTTCGTCATACAGCTTGTCAAAAGCGCGCAATGCCCCGTCCTCGGCGCATATGCGATCCAACTGTTCTTCATTTCCCACGGCGTGGTGCTGGTAAAGGTCCAGATAATCCGTTTGCAGCCGCTTCAGGCTTTCTTCGCAAAGCCGCATCGTTCCATCATAGCTGTAATCACTGCTTTTGGTGGCCAGGAACATCTCCTTGCGCCGCTCTTTCATCACCTTGCCAAGATACGTTTCACTGACCCCTCTACCGTACCGTTCTGCAGTATCCACATAATTGACCCCCATATCCATCGCATGATTGATTATGGCAACCGCCTCCTCTTCGCGACCCGGCTGCTCAATCGTGGACTGTCCGCCAAGGCTGAACAGTGTCACATCATAGCCTGTTCTGCCCAGCCGCCGCTTCGGCATCGAGCGGTGCTCTTTTCCCGTATGTGCCGGATTGGACTGTTTATGACAACCAGCTTTTCCCAAGCTCAGCCCCGCTGCCCCTGCCAGCGTTGTTTTCAGCAATTCTCGTCGTCCGATTTTGTAAGAAGCCATAAGTCACTCCTTATCTGAGGTTTGCTGTATACAATATTATATACAAGCCCGGCTTTGATGCCGACCAGCATATCAATGAGCTTAATGGTTATTGATGAAAATCGCAACATCTTAAATGTTCGGGCTTTTGGCCAATTAAAAGATACATCCTCTCTGAAAACTAAAAGATAATGTCTTAATCTAAGGGCTCAAGCTGACTATCAGCTTGGATCCGATGTGCCGATGGGAACCAGACGGATCACGGCGGTGCGGGATGAGGTTGCTTCGATGTGTCCGTTGCGCACGAACTCCGAAGGGAAGTTAAAGATCACCTCGCGCGGGGGAATCTCCTCCAGCGCGGCATCTTCCTCGCGAATTTCAATCAGCAAGTGGTGCCGGCGCCGACGATAGGCTTCAAAGGCGGCCTCGGTCGCGCGGAAATGAATGGTGCGCAGGTCGCTTTCGTTTTCAATGTCGATGCGATAGCGCCCCGGGATGGTAGAGTTTCGGCTGAAGATAAACCCGATGCTCTGCGGCTGAAAGGGGTACTCGTTGAGCTGTTCGGTTGCCGGCAGCGAAATGCGCACCTCCTGTGCGGCGGTGCGGCGCAGACCGGGCGGCTCAAAATCCACAAAGGGACGCTGGTGAATCGGACTGTGACGGGCGGCGGCGATCTGCTGGCTGGACAGTCGGACATAGGCCGGGCCGGTATACTCGGGCCGCACATACATCTCGACCTGGCCGGGCTGTAATTCGGCCGCCGGCAGCTGGGCGCCGCTTTCATCAATGCAAGTCACGTCGAGCAGCCTGGGCGTCAAGACCTCCACATTCACCTCGAGGCGCATCGGCTCGCTGGCCTCCAGCGTCAACCCCATTTCCCGATAGGCGGGGCTTTGGCGGATAAACTCCATTACATCCAGCGTGTATGTATTGGTCGTGGTGTGGCCGAACTCCTGGGGCATATAGTAATACATCAGCTTGTCGTGCAATGGGTCCATGATGGCCGCCCGGTATTGACGCTCGATCTCGCTGACTTTAGCCGGCGGCCCCTTAAAGGTCAGCTTCACCGGAAATGAGGTGCTTGCGCCGTCGCCGAAGGTGACCAGAAATTCAGGCCCGGCCGCCGGGGACAGCTCAATCGTTCCCCACAGCGGTATCTGCCGTTCCAGCGACAGATACGCCCAGGCCCAGATCAGGACGGTCAAAAAAACGACGCCCAGGATTTTTTTGGTTCTGTCAGACATATCGACTACCCCTCATCGCTCAGGGTGTCCGGCTCCTCTTTCTGGAGTCGGCCCAGTTTTTCCAGCAACGGCGTGGTCTCGACCAGCGCGGTGGTTAAATGACGGCGAAGCTGCGACTCGGAGATGTTGCGAATCAACGAGCCATTCATGGCCAACGATACAATCCCTGTTTCCTCGCTGACAACAATGACGATCGCGTCGGAGCTGTTGGTCACGCCAATGGCCGCGCGGTGGCGTGAGCCTAATTGCCGACCGACCGTGGTTCCGCTCTCGGCCAGCGGAAGCTGAACCCGTGCAGCGACAATCCGGTCGCCCTGAATCACCATCGCCATATCATGCAACGGCGAGCCGTCATGGAAGATGGTCTCGATCAACTCGGCCGTGACGCGTGCATCAATCCGCACGCCGGTTTCGATAAACTCGCCTAAGCCGACCTGCTGAGGAATCACAATAATCGCCCCGGTGCGGCTGGTGGCCATATCGCCGACCGCGGTAATAATCTGCTCAACGCTGCGGCTCAATTGCAACGACGAACTGGTGGTAAAAAGCCGCGTCTGGCCGATGCGAATCAATGCGCGTCGGATTTCCGGCTGAAACGCGATGACGCCGATGGCCAGAATCGCGATCAGAAATCCCCCATACAAAAAGGCGATTCGCTCCATCCCGAACGTTTTAACCACCAGATTCAGTACAAGCGAACCGACAACTAGGATAAAAATCATCCCCCGAAACAGGCGCTCGCCTCGTGTGCCCTGAAGAAAGTTGACGACCGCATACACAAACACCCCGATCAGGAGCAACTCGGCCACAACAATCAGTCGTTCATAAAAGCTGATTCCCTGTAGGTAATCAAGAATCGCATTCAAGAATACATCTCTGCTTCGACTACGTTACTGCTTTGGTTATTCGTGTTGTTGGATGGACGCTTTGCATGCCCACTGGTCATCGCACCATCTGCCTGCTCAATCGGCTGGGTCTGTCAAGCATCAAAATCGAGTCGATGTCATCCTGAATTTGCCACCAGTCGTTCTGGATTGTCCGGTAATGCCGCTGGTTCACCTCCGCAGCGGTCATCCCGCGTGTACTGCAACCGGCCAGCGCGAGCCCACCGGCGATTAACAGCGCCCATAACAGTTTTGTCGTCATGAATTTCTTCATCATCTGCGTGTTCCTTACAGTTATTTTATCCAATAAAATAAAGCCTATCACGTCGCATCCTCAGTGTAGCAGGCCGGGCAAGGGTTGTCAAAGTAAAAAACCGATTCACGGATTGACATCTTTAAGGTTAGTTTTGTATTTTTAGGTCTTGTTTGTTGTGTTTATGCCGCCGCTCTGGCGAAAACTTTGTTTGCGTTGCAATCGCTGTTGTTCTATACTGGGCCGATGTGGTGGTACCACTCATCTTACGCGATTTCAACGATAGTGAACCCATGGCGCTGGCTGTATTTCAGGATATTCATAAGTCGTTTGGTCCGGAAGTGGTCTTTTCCGGGCTGAATTTGCATCTTTATGCCGGACAAAAAGTCGGCCTGATCGGCCCCAACGGGTGCGGCAAGACAACGTTGCTGCGCATGATTCTGGGCACAGAAACGCCGGATACCGGTCGCCTGACCCTTGCCGGCGACGTAAAAGTCGGGTATTTGCCGCAGGAGCCCTCATTCGACGGCCAAAAAACCGTGCTTGAAGAGATGCACGACGGGATGGCTGAAGTGCTTGGCATGCTGCATCGCATCGAGCATCTGGCCGCGTCTATGGAACAGGCCGACAAGGACGAGCTGCCTGCGGTGATGAACGAATATGACCGTTTGTGTCATACATTTGAGGTCACCGGGGGCTACGGCTTTGAGGCGCGTATTAAGAGCACGCTGGCTGGATTGGGTTTTGACGCCTCGCTGTTTGAGACTCCCACCTCGGCCCTGAGCGGCGGGCAGATCTCACGACTCGGGCTGGCCAAGGTGCTTGTGCAAAACACCAACTGCCTGCTACTTGATGAGCCGACCAATCACTTGGATTTGCAGGCGACTGCCTGGCTGGAGAGCTTTCTGCGGGCCTACCCGGGCGCGGTGATGCTTATCAGCCATGACCGGTATTTGCTGGATCGGGTCGCCGAGAAAATCGTGGAAATCGAACATAAGGCCGCACGGGTGTGGAAGGGTAACTATACCCAGTTTGTCGCCGCCAAAGAAGCGGTACGTACCGCCCAGCAAAGAGAACACACCAAACGCGCCGAGATGGTCGCCCAGACGCTGGATTTTATTGCCCGCAACAAAGACCAGGAAGGCATGCGCAAAACCGCCCGCGGCCGCAAGACGCGCCTGAATCGATTGCTCAAAGAAAATCCTGATTTCTTGCAAAAAAACTCTCAAAAGAAGACCATTCGGTTTTCGTTTTCCAAGTCACAGGCCAAAAGCGATCTCGTGCTGCGCGTTGAGGATGTCGGTAAACGGTTTGATGAGCTGGTTTTATTTGAACATCTTTCGTTTGAGTTGGGCGTCGGGCAGCGACTGGCGATTACCGGTCCAAATGGAACCGGAAAAACCACTTTATTGAAAATCCTCCTGGGCCAGATGACCCCGGAAAACGGCCGCGTTCGACTTGGTAATAATATCGAGGTGGGTTATCTGGATCAACATGCCCTGTCGCTGAATGTTGAAAACTCTGTATTGGAGGAGGCCCGAACCGCCCGACCCGAGCTGCTGCCCGAGGCAATTCGGTCCCAATTGGGGGCTTTTTTGTTTTGCGGCGATGAGGTCTTCAAGCGTGTCGGCGATCTGAGCGGCGGCCAGCAAAACCGCCTGATGCTCTGCAAACTGGTGCTCAAAGAGCCGGATTTACTGATCCTGGACGAGCCGACCAACCATCTGGACATCGACAGTCGCGAACTGCTGGAACACGCTCTTGACGACTTCAACGGAACCCTCATCACGGTCAGCCATGACCGCTATTTTCTGGACCGTGTCGCCGAGACACTACTGGTGCTGGGCGTGGATCAGGAGGGGAACAAAAAGACGGGCGCTGTTGAATGGGTCCCGACGGTTTTTCCTGAAAGTGACGGTATATACAGCACTTATAGTCAGATCATCGAGCAGCGCAAGGCCAGCGATACGGCAAAGGCCGCCCGCGCTAAACCGTCATCCCCCCCAAAATCGCCCCGCACCGCCGCACCGCGGCATCTTAAAGCGTTCAACAAATACAGCCTGGAACAGATCGAAAGCACCATCGCCACCCTCGAAGCCCAGCAGGAGCAGCTCAATGCCCAATTCGGTGACGCGACCGTCTACCAGGTCCCCGAGCGGTTGGCCGATTTGAGTCGCCGGCGGGCGACGCTCGAAAAGGATCTGTCGCTGTGGTACGAGGCCTGGGAGTACCGGCTGGGATAAATTGTGGATAACCAATACCGGACATATAGTTGCTTTTACTTGCCCGCCACCACCATGTGGGGGTGTTAACTGCCCTGTGGACAACCTGTTAATTGTTGTGTTAGACATGTTGCTCATTCTGTAAAAAACCAGCCCTTTCAGTACTGGTTTTGGACTTCTCACAGCGCGTCGATACCCCCTCACACAGTCGGCCTCACAGGTTATCCACAATACGCCGGGGATAACTTTAAACGTAATTGCCTGCAGAGACCGGCGTTGTGACCGGGGCGATCCAATACGTCACAAAATCACGCCCTATATGAATAAGACTGTTAATTCTTTTTCTTTTATTCTAATCGTCTTTAATCCACACATACCTGTGGGGCAGCGGGCATCTGTTTAACTTGCCAAAAGCGCAAAATTATCCACTCAGGCAGTAAAAATTGTCTTTTCAAAGTGTTTTCGGTCAGGTAAAATGACCGGTTAAACCGATTTCGTGTATCTTCTAATTTAAACGCGAGGGACGCTATGAAAGTAAAATTCAATCGAGCGGCTTTGCAGGACGCATTGAGTCTTGTATCCAGCATCGTTCCCAGCCGGACACCCAAACCTATTCTTCAGTGTTTGCGGATCACGACCGAAGACGAGGCGGTGCGCGTCAGCGCGACCGATCTGGAGGCCGGCATTACCCAACTGGTTAAACAGGTTGATATCACCCAAGCCGGCGATATTGTGGTTCCTGCCGATAAGCTCAACTCGATTGTTCGTGAAAGTTTTGACGAGGTCATCGAGCTGCAGGCGGCCGAATCGGCGGTTCACCTGATCGGCTCGGACAGTCGATTTACGATCTACGCCCACGACCCGGATCAGTATCCGGCCGTACCGGGCTTTGAGGGGCAGGCCGAGCTGGAGGTTAAGCTGGACAAGCTTCAGGAAGGCATCGAGCTGACCGTCTTTGCCGCGGCCAAGGAGAGCACCCGCTATGCACTGAACGGTATTCTCTGGGAGGTGCAGGGCAAGAAGCTGGCGCTGGTCGCCACCGACGGGCGTCGGCTGTCCAAGGCGGTCATCGGCCTGGAAAAGGTCGATGCGGTGCCCGAAGGACGGATTATCGTGCCGGCCAAGACGATGACGATTCTGGATAAGATTCCGGCCCAAAGCGGCGCGACGGCGGGTATTCGGTTTGTCAACAACCAGATTGCCGTGATCTGCGGTGATGTGGTGGTCAGTTCCAACCTGCTGGAAGGCAACTTCCCGCGTTATGAAGATATCATACCGACCGATTACCAGAAAAAGGTGTCGCTGCCGACCGGTCCGTCGCTCAGTGCCGTCAAGCGTGCGGCCCTGCTGGCGACCGAGGACAGCAAAGGCATCAAGCTGAGCTTGGACAAGCATACCCTGGTGTTCTCGAGCCGGGCACCGGAAACCGGCGACGCACAGATTGATATGGCGGTCGAGTATGATGGCGAGCCGATTGAGATCGGGTTTAACCCGCAGTTTATGGCCGATGCGCTGCGTGTCTTGAAAGTCAATGACTTTGAACTGCATCTGGGCCAATCGGATCGGCCGGGGTTAATCAAAAGCGGTTCGGATTTCCTGTACCTGATTATGCCGGTTAATCTCTAAGCAAAACCGCGCATCGAGAGAACCTCGGTGTTTGGAGGTTTCTGTTTTCAGGGTATGTCTGTGAGCGACAATTTAAAAGAAGACAAGCTGCTGCGCTCGGCGGTCCAGTGGCAATACAGGCCCCGCTCGTATTGCTGCCGCGCCGATGACGAAGCGGCCGGCTTTCTGACCCGACACAAGCGGCGTTTGCAGCGCAATGCCGCGCTGGTCGATGCCTGGGAGGCGATTGTCCCGCCGGGTCTAAAACCGTGGTGTCGGCTGGATTCGGTGGCCGGGCAGACCTTGACGATTCAGGCGGCGCCGGGGCCGTATATGCACCAGATACAGATCATGCAGAATGAACTGCTGGCCGAACTGCGGCGTCAGTGTCCCAGGGCCGGCATTCGCAAGCTGCGCATTATTCCTTTACGACAGACAGACGAGGATTCATAAATGACTGAACAGTCACAGCACGAATACAGTGCCGAAGACATTCGCATATTGGAAGGCCTGCAGGCGGTGCGCAAGCGGCCGGAGATGTACATCGGCAACCGCCAGGAAGGCGGCCTGCATCACCTGGTCTATGAGGTGCTGGACAATTCCATCGACGAGGCGCTGGCCGGCCGGTGCGATCAGATTTTAGTGCACGTGCACATGGACGGCAGTTGCTCGGTCGAGGATAACGGCTACGGCATCCCGACCGAAATGCACGCCGAGGCCGGCAAGAGCGCCCTGGAGGTGGTCCTGACGGTACTGCACGCCGGCGGTAAGTTCGACAACAAGGCCTACAAGGTCTCCGGCGGGCTGCACGGCGTTGGCGTCAGCGTGGTCAATGCCTTGAGCGAGCGGCTGGAAGCCGATGTCTGGCGCAACGGCAAGCATTATCATTTCGAGTGCGAGCGCGGCGTGCCTGCAGGGTCGGTGCGCGAACTGGGTGAGACGACCAAACGCGGCACGCGCATTACATTTTTGCCGGATGGCGAGATATTTGCCGAGCCGGAATTTAAATTCGAAGTACTTCAAAAACGGCTGCGCGAGCTGGCGTACCTGAACGCCGGGGTGCACATTACGTTTCAGGATGACCGCGTTGAAAAAAAGGAAGTGTACCATTATGAAGAAGGGATTCGCGCGTTTGTCAAATACCTCAACGACGGCAAGACCGCACTGTCCAATGTGACCTATTTCAGCAAAGAGGACGCCAACAGCGGCATCTCCTGCGAGCTGGCGTTTCAATATAACGACAGTTACAATGAGATGGTGATGGCCTATGCCAACAACATCCGCAACATCGACGGCGGCACGCACCTGTCGGGGTTTCGCACGGGGATGACGCGGACGATGAATGCCTATGCCCGAAACGC
>PXAQ01000080.1 GCA_003567095.1 Phycisphaerae bacterium | reverse complement strand
GGTATCGACGCGGAGAATCTTGACTTCGAGTTCGTCGCCGATTTTGACCACTTCCTGGGGATTGTCGATCTTGTGATCGGCCAGCTCGGAGATATGCAGCAGGCCCTCCAAGCCCTCTTCAAGCTCGACAAAGACCCCGAAATTGGTCAGCTTGGTCACCTTGCCCTGCACAATCTGGCCGGGGATGTAGGTTCCGGGAATCGCCCGGGCCCACGGGTCCTCGGTCAACTGCTTGATACCCAGCGATATGCGGTGCTTTTCCTCGTCAACCTCGAGCACCACGCAGCGAATGTCCTGTCCTTTGCTGAGGGCCTCGCCGGGGTGATTGAATTTCTTGGTCCAGCTCAAATCGGAGATGTGAATCAACCCGTCGATGCCCGGCTCGATTTCCACGAACGCCCCGAAGTTGGTCAGACTGGTCACCTTTGCCTCGACGATGGTTCCGGCCGGATACTTCTGGCCGGCGATGGTCCACGGATTGGTCTCGAGCTGCTTGAGACCCAGCGAGATTTCCTGCTTTTCCTTGTTGACATCCAGCACCATCACGTCGATCTCTTCGCCAACGCTCAGGATATCGCTCGGATGGCCGATGCGCTTGGTCCAGCTCATTTCGCTGATGTGCACCAGGCCCTCGATGCCGTCTTCCAGCCGTACAAACGCGCCGTAGTTCATGATATTGACCACGGTTCCCTTGACCCGCTTTTCGACGGGATAACGCTCTTCAACGCTTTCCCACGGGCTGGCGGTTTTCTGCTTGAGCCCGAGGCTGACCTTCTCGCCGTCTTTGTCCACGCCGATGACCATGCACTCGATTTCCTGATCCAGCTCGACCATCTCGGACGGATGGGAGATTCGTCCCCAGCTCATATCGGAGATATGGAGCAGGCCGTCCAGGCCGCCCAGATCGACAAACACGCCGAAATCGGCGATGTTCTTGACGATGCCTTTGCGAACCTGTCCGACTTCGATCTCCTGGAGGATGCGGTCCTTGCTCTGCTGGCGTTCTTCCTCGATGAGCTTGCGCCGCGAGACCACGATATTGTGGTTTTCCTGGTCGATTTTGAGAATTTTGCAATCGATTTCCTCGCCGATAAAGCGACTGATGTCGCCGGGCTTGCGGATATCGACCTGCGAGGCGGGCAAAAAGACCGGCACGCCGATGTCCACCAGCAGCCCGCCCTTGATGCGGCGGCTGACGATGCCCTTGATCACATCGTCCTCGCTGTGGTGAGCGATGACATGTTCCCAGCCGCGGATGCGGTCGGCTTTGCGTTTGCTCAGCAGGATGCCGCCCTCGGCGTCCATCTCTTCCAAGAGCACTTCAATTTCTTTGCCCGGGACAATGTCCTCGGGCGCGTCGAACTCGGAGGCCTCGACGATGCCTTCGCTCTTGAGCCCCAGCTCGACGATGACATCATTGCCGAATTGTGTGACGATCTTGCCTTTGACGATGGTGCCGGGCACCAGCGCCTCGACCTTGGTCTCCAGGACCTCTTCGAGAAGATGCTTGTGCTCGTCGGTGAAAAGGGATTGAATTTCCTGTTCGACCTGTTCTTCGGACAACCCTAACTTTGAGATGAGATTACGATTTACCATGATGTTCATTTCTCCTGTGGAGTCTGTTCTGTGACCTGCCGACGCCCCACATTTACGCCGACAGAGACGACCACTTTTTTTAAAAATGGTTGTTATTAAGACGCATTGACCCACGCAGTCAATGGCGTTTTCTTCATTCAACGGGCCCGGTTACGGGCCGGCCGGGTAGGCCTCCAGATTCCGGACAAAGGCGTTGATCACCTCATCCGGGGTCGATGCCCCGGCGGTGACCCCGGCGGTCTGCTTGCCGGCCAGCAGTGTTGTATCAAGTTCCTGCCAGTTTTGCAAGTGAAACGTTTGGGAATTGTGTTTATTGCATAATTCAGCTAATTTTCGTGTATTGGCACTGTGCAGCCCGCCCAGCACGAACATAATATCGACCTGCCGGCACAGCTTGACCGCCGCTTCCTGACGCTGCATCGTCTCACGACAAAGGGTATTGATGACCTTGATTTCCTCAAATCCGCCCCGGGCGATCGCCGCCAGCATCTGGGCAAAATAATCCGGGCTTTGGGTCGTCTGGCAGATGATGCCCAGCTTTTTTCGTTTGCTGAGCCTGGACAGATCCGCCTCGATGCCGACCACCTCCACCCCCGATGCCGAACCGACCACGGCCTTGACCTCGGGATGTTCCTTGTCGCCGATGATGATCACATGGTACCCCTCATCGTGCAGCAGACGCGCGATTTTCTGGACCCGCTTGACCAGCACGCACGTGGCATCGACGACATTGAGTCCTTTTTTTTGTATTTCCTCCAGCTCGGCCGAGGTCGCCCCGTGGGAGCGGATCAACACCGTGCCCTGGTCGACCTCATCAATCCGAGAGACGGTATGCAGGCCGGACTGGGCCAATTGCCGAACCACATCTTCGTTATGAATAATCGGCCCCAGACTATAGACGACTTCGGCTTTCTCGAGCGTCTTTTTCGCCAGATTAATCGCGTTGCGCACACCGGGGCAAAACCCGCATTTTTCCGCTACCCGTACGTTCACCGGTCCATTTCCTTAACTATTTTTTTCGTTTGCTTCCTTTACGACGCGCGGCGGGGGCGGTTCTTTTGGGCTTTCGGCGTCCCGGCCGTGAGGCGACCAGGGGCTCGGCCGGGGTCAGGAACAATTGACGTCCCGGCAGATTCACCGCGGCAATCGTAACCTTCATCGGCTGGCCCAGATGCACGCTTTGTCCCGACCACCGGCCCACCACCGCCTGGGCACGCTGGTCAAACTTCCATTCATCCATCCCCAGATCGCCCGGCTCAATCATCCCCTCGATGCCGAACTTGGTGCACTGGACAAAGACGCCGAAGTTGGTCAGTCCCGAGACCACACAGTCCAGCGACTGGCCGATGCGTCCGCTGAGCATTTGCAGGATCAGCACCGTCTTGAGCTCGTCCTCGGCATCGGAGGCCTGCTGCTCGGTGAAGGTGATATGCTTGCCGATTTCCAGCAGCTCACCTTCCGGCAGCACCTCATCGAGCCCGATCTTGCTCAGCCGCCCTTGGATATAGCAGTTCAGCAGCCGATGCACCAGCAGATCGGCGTACCGGCGAATCGGGCTGGTAAAGTGGCAGTAGTGCTTCGAGGCCAAGGCAAAGTGCCCAATATGCAGCGGGGCGTATTCGGCCCGCTGGAAGCTTCGCAGCACATGCATATTGACCGCGTACTCGGCCGAGGTGCCCCGGACCGCGGCCAGCAGGTCCTGAATGGCCGAGCGATCCAAATGCCGCGGCACCTTCAGCCCGCACAGCTTGACAAATCGCACTAAATTGGTCGTGGTAAACGCATCCGGGGCCGGATGAATCCGCCGCATAAACGGCACGTCGAAGCGATCCAGCAGCGAGGCGACGGCCTCGTTGGCCTCGACCATAAACATCTCGATGATCGTATGCGGGTAGCTGGTATCGGCCGGCTCGGCATCAACCACACGACCGGCTTTATCAAATATCAGCTCGGTCTCCGGCAAGTCCAGGTGCAGCATGCCCTGCTTTTGGCGCCGCCGTTCAATAGCCCGGGCCAGCGTCTCCATATCCTTGAGCAGCGCCACCACCTCGGGCGCAAAACCGCCTACCCGGCCGTTGAGGATGTGATGGGCGTCCTGGTAGGTCAGCCGCGCTGTCGAGCGGATGACGCTGTTGTCAAATTCCCTGTCCAGGACGCTGCCCTCTTGGTCGTAGACCATATAGACGCTCTTGGCAAATCGCTTTTTCTGAGGCTGCAGGCTGCAGATCCCGTTGCTGAGCACCTCCGGCAGCATCGGCAAGACCTTCAGCGGCAGATAGACGCTGTTGCCCCGCTTGCGGGCTTCCAGGTCCAGCGGCGAATCCATTGCGATAAAATGGCTGACATCGGCAATGTGTACCCCCAGCCGCCAGTTGCCGTCGCGGTCTTTGCTGAGACTGATCGCGTCGTCAAAATCTTTCGCGTCCGGCGGGTCAATCGTGATGATCACCTCATCGGTCAGATCCGCCCGATTCTGTGCCGTCTCGGGGTCATAACGCTGCGTGGCCTCACGGGCCTGCTGCAGGCAGTATTGGTCAAAGTCCCCGGGCAGGTCATACTGGGCGATAATCGAATACAACTCCGAATCATACCGGCCGGCGGGGCCGATGACCTGGACAATCGCGCCGGTGGCCGGCTCGTTGCGCTGGGGGTAGCTGACAATCTCCAGCACGACCTTGTCGTTGGCGCGCGCCCCGCTGGCCGGGGCATCGTCAACCAGGATTGGCTTGAAAAACCCCTTGCCCTCCGGCAGTACATACCACGTGTCCTCATTGCGCTGCAGCGTGCCGACAAAGCGCGACCCGCCGCGCTCGATAATCTCAAGAATCACCCCCGAATAGCGCGTCTGGCCCTGGCGTTTGCCCTTCTTGACCGTGCGGGCCAGCACAATATCGTTGCTCATCGCGCCGCCGGTGTCCGTCGGGGCCACATACAAATCGCCATAGGCGGTCGGCTCCAGCGGCACGATAAACCCAAAGCCCCGGGCATTGGCGCGAAAGGTTCCGATCAGGCGGTTGCCCATAGGCGGCAGCGTGACGTTTTTTTTGGCGTCAATGACCACCTGCCCGTGTTTCTGCAGGCTGTTGAGGGCCTGTTTAAACTCCGGCAGGGCATCTGAGGGCAGACCGAGACTCCTGGCCAGTTGGGCCGCCGGCTGGGGCCTGTAGTCCCGACGCGTCAGCGCCTTCAGAATTTGTCGTTTCAGTAATTCCACGCGTCTCTGTCAACAAAAAAGGCGTCTTGCAGATATTTATCGATCAACAAGACGCCGAAGCTTACGATCCCCAAAACGCGACAGTCTTAATGGACTCTCGTCTTGAGGTCATTTAATCGCCGAGCCAGCCGCGATTTGAGGCGCGAGGCAGTGTTTTTGTGCAGCGTACTCGTCGCGGCCACCTTGTCGAGTTTTTTTGTCAAGAGCCGATACTGCTGCTGGGCCGGCTCAAGATTGCCTTCGCCCAGCGTCTGCTCAAACTGCTTGATCTGGGTCTTGACCATGCTTTTACGTGCCCGGTTGCGCTGCCGGGCTTTGGCGTTTTGCCGAACCCGTTTTCGGGCCGATAATGAATGTGCCACGTTTAACTCCTGATTTTATCGTTCGTTGGGTTTATCCTGTCCATATCGCAACCGGCGGCACGATGCCGAGCCGGCATGCAGAGAAAACGTTATCTTTTAACATCTTTTCGCAAAATGTCAATACGTTCTCCGACATCTTTGTAACTAAAATCGACCTGAGCCAGTTTTCGATAAATCTCAAGGGCCTCTTGCCCCTGGCCGGAATCTTCGTAAGTCCTTGCCAGATTGTATCTTATGTTTTTGGCGACAGAGCTTTCCTGCGTCTGGCAGGTGTTTATCGCATTTTGAAAAATATCGATCGCATCCTCATGCCAGCCCTTCAGCAGAAAGCACAGCCCAATTTTGTCCATCGCGACCAGCCGCAGTTTGGGGTCTTTCTGGGCCTCCTGCAGCAAGGGAATCGCCTGGTCATACTGCTGGTCGCGTATCAGACACCGGCCGTATTCATATTTGAATCGCAGATCGGTGGGGTAGTTCTCATAACATTGCCGGTAATGCTCCCGTTCCTCCTTTTCCAGCATCTCGGTCACTTCATTCAGTTTGCCCTTGAGATCGGCGTTGTCCGGCTCGGTCTTCAGTTTTTGTCGGATGACCCGTATGATCGCCCGCAGCCGGCGCATTTTCAGCTCCCCCAGCCGACGGACAAACGTAAAATCCTGCGTGCTGTCATAATACTGATTCAGGACACTAAAGGCCTCCTGATAGCCCTGCTCGCTTTCCAGGTCTGCCAGGGCATTGGCCAGATCCAAGACCTTGGTGGTCGAAAATTGGCCGTCCTGCAGGCGATTTCGAGCCGCTTGAACCGCGTCTTTGCGTGTTTGGGCACTTTTGACAAGTGTGTCCTGGCTGTGAAGCTTGTCCTGGGTTTCCTTGTTGCGTATGGAGCCGCGAAAATCGGCGGTTTTGCCGTACTTACCCTTTTCAACCGTCATACTGGCGCATAAATTTCGCAATTCGTCCCGCAACTGGTCGTTGTTGGGACGCAATTGCAGGGCCGCGTCACAGGCGGCCACCGCCCGGGTGAACATCTGCATGTGAGCGTAGGATTCTTTTAAAAGTATATAGGTCGAATAGCTCGGCTTTTTGGATGCCTTGTTGGCCTCGAAAATCAGATGGGCGATCCATTCCCCCGTGCGGTGATAGCCGCCGGCGACGGCCGCCTTGAGCACCGTCTCGGCATAGCCCAGATTGTCCGGGTCTTTGGCCAGCAGAAATTCGGCGTTGAGCATCTCCTCCAGCGGCGTCTTGCCGCCTTTATGGCGCAGCACTTCCACCATTGAGGGTTTCTTGCCCCCTTTGCCCTGGCGAATCAACCCCAGCCGGCGCAGCGGCGCATGGCCGTCCTCCAGCGCATCCGGAGCAAACCGAAGCCCCTCAAGGTACAACTCAATCGCGTAATCAAAATTGTCTGTCAGGGCCACTTCCTCGGCCCGGCCAAAAAATGCCCGCGCCTTTTCAAGCCCGACATCCAGTGCGTCATCCTGCATCACAATCAAAATTCTTTAAATAGCATTCCGTGAGATACTTATACTACCGTTGTCGACGTAAAATTGCAATTTCTTTGCGAAAAATCAGTCCACAAGCATAAAATTTGCTTTATCCGCGGCCCACGATTGCGTATAGTATCGCCCTGATGAAACGTTTGTCAACCCAAAGAGATCGCCTATTAATGGAGATAACACATGGCTAATGTCGTACTGAAAACCGATATTCCCAATGTCCCCGTCAAGCGCGGCAAGGTGCGCGATATCTATGATCTCGGCGATGCGCTGCTGATTGTCGCCTCGGACCGCATCAGCGCCTTCGATGTCATTATGAACACCGGCATCCCCTACAAAGGCGAGGTGCTGACGCGGATATCGAGGTTCTGGTTTGATTTCCTGGCCGGGCAGGTGGAAAATCACCTGATTTCGGACAATGTCGCCGACTTTCCGGCTCCGTTTAAGGATTTTCCCGAGCAGCTTGCCGGGCGCAGTATGCTGGTCAAGAAGACAAGCGTCCTGCCGGTTGAGTGTATCGTGCGCAGCTACATCACCGGCTCAGGCTGGAAGGAGTATCAGCGTCAGGGCACCGTCTGCGGCATCACGCTGCCGGAGGGTCTTAAGCAGTGCCAGAAACTGGACGAGCCGATTTTTACACCCTCGACCAAGGCAGAGCAGGGCGCCCACGACGAGAATATCGACTACGCGACCTGTGTCAAGACCATCGGCAAGGACAAGGCCGACTGGGTGCGCGACAAGAGCCTGTCGATTTTCAAAAAGGGCCAGGCCTATGCCGAGTCCAAGGGGATTTTGCTGGCCGATACCAAGTTTGAATGGGGCGAGATTGACGGGCGGATTATCCTGATCGACGAGGTGCTGACGCCGGATTCGTCCCGGTTCTGGCCGGCCGATCAATACCAGCCCGGCCGCGATCAGGAAAGTTTTGACAAGCAGTTTGTCCGCAACTACCTCGAATCGATCAATTTTGACAAGTCCGGCCCCGGCGTCGAGCTGCCGGCCGATATCGTCGAAAAAACCAGCGCCAAGTACATCGAAGCCTACGAACGCCTGACCGGCACCACATTTGAGCCAACCCCGTAAGGCTACTGCCGGCACGGGGTCAGCGCAGCGGACGTTGTTTGATCGCGGCAAAGTTGGCGCGGGGGCAGGTGTCGGGGGTGTTGCTGTGTTTTTGGGCGGTTGCCAGGTAAAAGGTCGTCTCGGTCGCATCGGGCAGGCTGTAGGACAGCAGGTGCGGCGGTGAGGCGGCCATGTGCTCAAAGGCCCGGCCGGCATCCGGCAGTTCTTCGCGGACCTGCGGGCCCTTCCAGAACACGCCCAGCCCGCCGGGCTTGACGAAGGCCATGGTCAGCTCGGCCAGCACATTCAGCGGGGCCACCGCGCGGGCCGCGGCGGCGTCGAAACGCTCTCGCAGCGCCGGTTCATGGGCCAGCGTCTCGGCCCGGCCGTGGCGCACCTGCACATTGTCCAGCCCGAGCATTTGGCACACCAGCCGCTGAAAACGGGCCTTCTTTTCGGTCGCCTCTACCGAAACGATCTGCCACTTGGGCCGTGCAATCGCCAGCGCAAGGGCCGGGAAGCCCGCCCCGGAGCCGACATCAATCACGGTGAACGGCTTTTGCCCCGAGAGCCGGCCGGCGGCGGCATCGAGCACCGCCAGCGCCGCCAGGGAATCGAGAAAATGGCGTGTCTGGATCTGTTCGCGTGAAACGATCCGCGTCAGATTCAGCGTGAGATTCTGTTCGACAAGCAGTTGGGCAAAGACTTCAAACGCATGCCGATAGCGCGTAAGGGCCTCATCGGCGCAGCTCAGATCAAGCGGCGTTGCGGTCATCGCTTTTCCAAAGCCAGCGTGTGGGTGGGCCGGCCTTCTTTTTTATATTTGCGTTCATAATTCGTACCGACCTTTTCCCCCTGGCCCGCCCCGGCCGGACGCTTAAACGGGATGCCTTCGACGCGACCGGCTGCCACGGCCAATCCGGCGACCGTCTGTATTTGCTCAAAATAATCGGTATGGTCTGTCGCGATATTGATCCACCCGCCGGGCTTGAGGCACGCCAGCATCCGGGCCAGATTCTCCTCACAGAAAAACCGCCGCTTGTGATGGCGTTTTTTCGGCCAGGGGTCGGGATAATAGAGGTGAAACCCATCAACACCGGCCTCGGGCACATGCTCGGCCAGAAAGTGCGCCGCATCGGTGCG
>PXAQ01000139.1 GCA_003567095.1 Phycisphaerae bacterium | reverse complement strand
TCCGAGTGTAGACGCTTATGCAATTCAAACACAAACAGCTTGACAACGGCCTGACGATTATCGCAGAGGTCAACCCCGGCGCCCAATCGGCGGCGGTCGGTTTTTTTGTACGCACCGGCTCGCGCGACGAGAGCGCCGAGATCAACGGTGTCTCCCATTTCCTGGAGCATATGCTGTTCAAAGGCACCGACACGCTTTCGGCGCTGGAGGTCAACGAGGCCTTTGACCGGCTCGGTGCCAAATTCAATGCCTTTACCAGCGAGGAAAACACGGTCTATTACGCCGCGGTGCTGCCCGAACAGCTTGAGGCGGTGACCGAACTGTGGGCACAACTGATGCGCCCCACGCTGCGCAAAGACGATTTTAATATGGAAAAGCAGGTCATTCTCGAAGAAATCGCGATGTACCTGGATATGCCGGAGTTCCTGGTCTTTGACCGCGGACGGGAGCTGTTTTTCAAGGATCATCCCTGCGGCCATAGCGTCCTTGGCACGGTCCAGAGCATTACCGATTTGACCGTTGAGCAAATGCGCAACTATTTCGGCCGGCGGTATGCCCCGGACAACATCACCGTGGTCTGTTGCGGCAATGTTGACTTTGACCGGCTGTGCGACTGCGTGCAGCGCCTCTGCGGCCATTGGACCGCAGCCCAGGCAACCCGCGCGCACCCTGCCCATCAGGCCGTCCCGCAAAAAGTCTATGACCACAAATCCGGCCTGTTCCGACAGCATCTGGCGCTGTACAGCCCCGCTGTTTCGCTCCAGGACGATCGCTGGTATGTCGCCAAGCTGTTGAGCGTCATCATGGGCGACAGCAGCGGCTCGCGTTATTTCTGGTCGCTGGTCGATCCGGCGATCGCCGAGATGGCCATGCTCGAGCTGGCTTCGATGGACCAGGCGGGCGCGTTTTGCAGCTATGTCTGCTGCGATCCGGAAAACGCTGCCCAGATTGAAGATATCTTGAGTCGTATTTTTGCCGAGCTTGCCCAAGACGGCATCGGGGCCGCTGAACTGGAGGCGGCGCGCAATAAAGTGCTCAGCTCCGTCGCCCTGAACAGTGAACAGCCGATGGGACGGCTGGTCAGCCTCGGCTTTAACTGGGTGTACCGGAGCGAATATATCTCAGTTTTGCAGGACATCGAACACATCCGCTCGGTCACGGTCGAGCAGGTTCATGACCTGCTGAGCCATTTTCGGCTGGGCGACTACACCCTCTACGCACTCGGCCCGGCCCAAAAATAATGGACACTTCGATGAAATTTCCGACAACATTGCGGGAGCATCTTGATTTTTCTTCGGTCTGAGGGTATACTATCCCTTTGAAATGATAAACGTATTTTTGACGACTGGAGGGTCGGATGCAAAGCGACGAACACCCACAATCCAAGCTGGATGACGATATTATCCAGGGCCGAGCCGATTTTTTAAAGGCCGTTCAGGCCAAACAACAGGTCGACTCCAAACCTGAGCCGAGAGCCGAGCATTCCGCGCCGAGTGAGGATGTGCTGGAAGCCAAAAATCCCGACAAAACAGATTCAGAGAAAAATCTTGAGGACATTTTGAAGGAAACTGCCAGCCAACTGGACGACAAAATCCAGCAGATTGACGCGCTGGAGGAAAAAAACAAGCAGCTCAAAGACACCCTGGATCAATCAACGCTTTCGGCCGAGACCAAACAGAAGCAGATTGATGAGCTGGAACGTCAACTGGCCGAGAAAATCAGCGAACTGGCAAACCTGAAAAATCAAGTCGAAGAGTATGCCGAGACGGTCGCCTCGCAGGCCCGGCAGATTCGTTCGACAGAACATGACAAAGACACGGCCGCCCAGCAGTTCCAGGAACAGATCGCCGAGTGGACCGAAACCATCGAATCGCTCAAGGCCTCCCGGCAGACAGCCGAACAAACCCTGCTCCAGCGGCAGCAGCAGGTGGACGCGCTGCGTCAGGAACTCTCGCAGGCCCAAGACCGGCTCGAACAGGCAGACGCCGACAACGCCCGCCTGAGCTGTGAAAACACCGAATTGATGGAAACCCTCGACGCAGCCCAAAGCCGGCTGGACCAAGTGGACAGCCAACCGGCGACCGAATCGACCGACACTTACGACAAGCGGCCGCTTGAGCCGTATTGTGAGCCGACCGATGAGGTCATCTCGGAGGATGATGTCCATCTGGAACAAAAATTAAACGCCGGCGATATCCCGACATTCAACCTTGCCGAGCAGATTATGGCCGAACAGCGTAAAGCCTCCGCTGCCCGCCGCGGTCGGCCCCGGTCGATGCAGAATTCATCGAAAAGCGGCTCTGTTGAGCATGTCATGCGGCAGTATATCTCCGATGCAGAATCGCCAGAACCGCCCGCCGAGGACCCTTCGGTGACCAAATCGCGACAGGCCGAACACACAGAGCGCCTGCTTCGCTGGCAGGACGAATGCCTGTCGGGCTATCAGCAGACCCTGCTCAGGTCGATTGTCCAAAAGGATATGCAGCGGTTTTGCGGACAGCACATCTCGTTTACGTCCCTGCCCTATCCGATGGATAATTGATCGCTATGGACGTCTTCGTCGCCGAGAGTCTACCGGACTGGTTTACGGAGCTGATGTATTCCAGTTGGCTGTATGTCATCGTGGGCGGGATTTTCCTGGCCGTGCTGGTGTGCGGGGCGGTCAGCCTGCTGCACCGGAGAAAAAATGCGCTACACGCTGCCGCCCTCAAACCAAAAACCGAGGCGACATGCGATTTACTGTCTCTACTGGACACCATGGCAAACGAAAACGGACACGCACGCAGTATTCTTCTGGTGGCCGACAATCCGCGCGACCTGCCAGCCACTATTGCGATCCACGCGGCCATGCGTCTGGCCGAAACCTCCAAATGCCTGCTGATTGATCTGGACATCCAGCGCGATGCGCTGTCGCATGTCTTTCAGGTTGACGCCCGGCATCCGGCGACCGCACCTGCGCCGACCCCGCTGGACAATCTGTATCTCTGGTCGGCACGCAACATCTCGCAGCTTCCGGAAACGGACATCGAAAACGCATTGGCCGCGGCCGCCCAGGACTATGATGTAATCCTGTTTTATGCCCCCGGTCTGCTCGCTCATCCACAGCGGACACAGATCATCCGCGCCGCCGATGCAGCGATCCTCTTCGCCGGCGACCACCAGTCCACCGAACCACTTCGGAACCTGCTGGCAAGCGTCTCCTGCCGCATTCTCAAAACGCTGACTCCCGAGACGGTTCTATAACGCCGAGGCAGCGGCGTCATCGATCAGCCAGAGGACCTTGTCCAGCACCGGCCAGAGAATATAGGCAGGATAGCGCTGCGGTTGCGGCGTCGAGGAAACAATCGTGCCGACGATCTCGGCCTTCTCGGCGCCGGCTACCAGCACCAAAAGACGCCGCGCCTGCTGAAGCACCGGGGCGGTCAGCGTAACGCGATTGAAGTTCTGCTCGTTAAACACCGGCCAGGTCAGATCCTCGGTAACCGACACGCCCGGATCGTCCGGCAGCAGCGAGGCAATGTGACCGTCCCGGCCCAGCCCCAGCACGATCACGTCAAAACAGGGCAGATCATCGTCCTCAAGCGCAAAGACATTGCGCAGCACCGTATCGTACACATCGGCCGCCTTGACACAGTCGTCATATTCGCCGTGAATGCGATACACATGCTCCGGCGGGATAGGTACTGCGTTCAGGAACGTGTCTTTGGCCAAGGCATAATTACTGTCCGGCGACTCCGGTGGCACGCAGCGCTCATCGGCCCAAAACAGAAACGTCTTGTCCCAGGGAACCTGTCCGGCAATATCGGGCTGTGCCAGCCGCTCGAAAAACAAACGCGGCGTTTTTCCGCCAGAAATGGCGACGTAAAATGACCCCCGCCGGCCGGCCGCTTCGACCGCCGCGGAAACAAACTCGGCGGCGGCCCTGTCGGCCAACGCCGCCGGAGTCGGCAACCGCACAAGCCGAGGCGATTGTGACGGCGGCTCGTCAGTTCGCCGCTCATCCAGAAATGACTGCAAAAACACAGCCGCCGCAACCGCGTCGCGACGCTTTTGCTTCTGGCGGCGGGTCATCTGCCCGGGAGGAAACAGCGACTCGGCGGAAAAACTGCTCAGCCGCTCGTCGTGAAAATGAATCGGGACCGACACCATCACGGACAATTGCTCGGCAAATGCACGCACCTTTTCGGCCTGCGTCCCTTCGCTATCGTCCATATTCAGCGGCAGCCCCACCACCACCGCGTCAATCGCCTCTTCGTCGATCAGGCTGACGATCCGCTCAGCCAGGTACAAATCGTTCTCCGTCTGAATAACCGAATGCGGCCCGGCCAGCGTCTCCGCATCATCAGAGATCGCCAAGCCGGTGCGCTTCGTACCGTAATCAATCCCAAGATAGCGCATAACGATGTCCTCACAGGTATGTGTCGCGACCGTGCTTCTGAAGATGGTCCATCAGCTCTTTGAGGCGATGGGCCTGATTGGCCGGGCACACCAGCGTAGCGTCCGGACTGTGGGCGACGATCATATTGTCCAGTCCGATCAACGCCAGCAGGTGCCCTTTCTGTTCGGTCACGACGATGTTGTTTTTACAGTCCAGCAGTTCACTGTGCCCGGCCACGACAATGTTGTTTTCGGCATCGGAGCGAATAATGTCGCTCAGCGAGGCGAACGAGCCCATATCAAGCCATCGACATTCCAGCGGAATCGCACAGACGTCCCTGGCCTTTTCCAGCACCGCGTAATCGATGCTGATCTTCGGCAGCCGGCGAAACCATTCGTCCAACGTGGTCTGCTGATCCGCCGTACCCCAGTCGGTTTGAATCTTTTTGAGCGGCTCGCGGCAGTCGGGAAGAAACTCTTCCAGGCGTGCGAGAATCGTTCGACTCTTCCAGACAAACAGGCCCGAATTCCAAAAATAGCGGTCATCCTCGAGGTATGCGTAGGCGGTCGCTTCGTCGGGCTTTTCCTGAAAGGTCTCGACCCGCCGCACCGCATCGCGGGACTCGCCTAACGGCACCGCCCCGCTGAGCTTGATATAGCCGAATTGCGTACTGGGAAACGTCGGCTTGACGGCAAAGGTCACCAGGCTATCGGGGTGCTCGTTGACAAAGGACACAGCACGATCCAGCGCGGTGTCAAAGACCTTGGGCGGCTCGAGAATCTGATCGGCCGTGACGACCGCCATCGTGGATTCGGGATCATATTTACTCAACACCGTCGCGGCCAGGCCGATCGCCCCGGCGGTATCGCGCACCACCGGCTCGGCGATAACATTTTGTTTGGGCAGCTCCATCAGGTTCTCGCGCACCGTATCGACAAAATCGGCATTGGTCAGCACGAGGATATTACGCAGATCAAAACGGCGCCGCATACGCTCAAAACAACTGCGAAGCAGCGTCTGGTCATCCAATATCCGAAGCACCTGCTTGGGACGTTTCTTCCGGCTCAGCGGCCAGAGCCGCTTTCCGGTACCGCCGGCCATAATTACAGCAAAATCCATACCTCAATGCCCTCCGCGAAAAGGGTCGTCTTCGCACCCCGTTTTCAGATCAGAAAGGAATCATCCATACGCGCCACGGGCCGGATCTTTTCAGCCAGCGCCTCGCTGCCGGGCTTGTCCATCAGCGCAAAGGTCGCATCTTTGCCCAGCTCCACCGCCGGCTGGTCGTAGGCGTTGATATTGAACAGCAGGCCCGCCAGCGACGTGGTCACCTCATACAGGTAAATGAACTGGCCCACCGTGCCGGCGTCGATTGTGTCAAACAGCACCGTCAAACAGGGGCGTTTGTCGCTCAGCAGCGCGTACTCGGTGGCGGTCTTTTCGGCGTTCAGCAGCCGCGACATCGGCTGGTCGGCCAGGTAGCCCAGCTCCGGGGCCGTTTCCGGGGCTGGGCCGATGACCACATCCCGATTAAACGTCTTGACCTGCAGGAAGGTGAAGAGTTTATTGTTCGGCCCTTGGCGGTAAAGCTGCACTTGGCTGTGCTGGTCGGTCGCGCCCAACGCGTTGACCGGCGTAGGGCCGACAAAAACCTCACTGCCTTGCAGGTCGTGGGACTTGCCCAAACTTTCGGCCCATAGCTGGCGATACCAGTCGGCCAGATCTTTAAGCGAATGAGAATACGGCATCATCACGGAAATATGCTTGCCGCGGTTGTACAAATGCCAGTTGATCGCCGCATTGAGCGCGGCGGGATTGTCGAAAAACGCTTCTGTTTTGCAGCGCTGGTCCATCGCCCGCGCACCGGCCAGCAGCGCATCGATATCAATCCCGCACACCGCCGCACTGAGCAGGCCGACCGGGCTGAGTACACTGAACCGCCCCCCGACCCCGTCGGGCACCTCCAATGTGCGCAGGGCCGCCGCGTCGGCGATCTTGCGAAGGGTGCCCGATGTGGCGTCGGTGGTGGCGATGACCTGCTTTTTGAGTCCTTCTGGGCCCAGTTTCTGCCGGATCATCTCGAAAATCACCAGCATCTGCGCAGCGGTCTCGGCGGTCCGGCCGGACTTGCTGATGACGTTGAAAATCGTCCTGTCCAGGCGATCGCCGACCCAGTCGAGAAAACTGCCGAACTGGTGCGGATCGACATTGTCAAACACAAACAACCGCGGGCCGCTGCGCTGGGCGTCGTCCCAATTGTACAGCGCCGGATTCAGCGCCGACTGCACCGCGATATTGCCCAGCGCCGAGCCGCCGATACCCAGCACAACAAAATTCTCACAGTCGTTTCGAATCTGTGCGGCCATCGTCTTGACCTGCTCGGGGTACTGCGTATTGTACGGCAGATCACGATAGGCCGTCTGGCCGGCATCGCGCTGGCGGTTCAGCTCGGCGATCAGCGGGCCGGTTTTCTGGGCCAACTGCTCAAACTGAATGCGGGAAATGCCATGCTCCGGGCCGAGCATCTCCGACGTAACATTCTTATAGTACACATGAACGTTGTGCTGCGTCATCTTTAATCTCCCTATTAATTATCGTCTGACCTCTACTCTATGAATTTACCGTCCGACACGTTCCAGTTTGGCGTATTTTAGCATGAGCGATTTGGTCTGTCCAGAATTGAATTTCACCACGACAATACTGTCGGCCCCGAGATCCAGATACTCCTTGACCCGTCCTAGACCGAATTTGGCGTGATGAACCAGCTCATTGGGCCGAAAACCGCCTTTGCCGGAGACACCGGCAGCCGCTGAACGCTTGGCAGGTCCCTGTCGGCTCGGCGGCGTATCCCACGTCGAAACACGCTCCGGAGCGTCCCAATCCTCATCAAAATCACCGGTTTGTTCGCCTTGAAAGCCGATTTCATACAAAAACGGCGACGGCGTCGAGCGGATAAACTGCCCCCGGATGATGCGATGGCGGGCATAGGTGATGTGCAGATACCGTCGGGCCCGGGTCATCCCGACAAACAGCAGGCGGCGTTCCTCTTCCATATCGTCCTTGCCGCCGTCCAGGCTGCGCTCGTGCGGCAGGAGGCCCTCCTCGACGCCGATAATGAACACATGGTCAAACTCCAGCCCCTTGGCCGCGTGCAGCGTCATCAGCGACACACGACCGGCCTCCGGATCATAGGCATCGGTATCGCTGTACAGCGCAATGGTCTGCAGGTAGTCGGTCAGCGAGGGGGCCTCGGTTTGCGTATCGTACTCGGCGGCAGCATTGATCAGCTCGTTGACATTGTCGATCGCGCTCTCGGCGTCCTGGCCGCTTTTTTTCAAGGCGTCGGCGTAACCGGTCTCGCCAAACACGCAATCCATCAGCGGCCCGACCGGCCCGTCCTTCTCACGGCGGAATTTGTCGATCATGGCCGCAAACGCTTTGAGGCGCCCCTGCGTGGGACGGTTGATCGCCTCGACCTGATCGGCCCGGGCGGCTGCGGCCAGCAGGCTCAGTCCCATCTTGCGGGCGTATTGCTCGAGCCGCTGGACCGAGGTCTTGCCGATGCCGCGCGGGTGCGTCCCGATGGCGCGCTGAAAGGCGATGTCGTCCTGGCTGTTGACAATCACTTTCAGGTAACTGAGCATATCGCGAATCTCTTTGCGCGCATAGAACTCCACCCCCCGGACGACCTGATACGGCAGCCGCAGGCGAATCAGCGATTCTTCAATCGTCCGGCTCATCGAATTGACGCGGTAAAACACCGCGATCTCGTTGGGATCGATCCCGTCGGCAATCAGCGCCTTGATCCGCTCGGAGACATGGGCGGTCTCTTCGGCCTCATCGTCGCAGGCCTCGATGGTAACCGGCTCGCCGGCCGGCCGCGTGGCGATCAAATCCTTGTGCTTGCGCTGAGTGTTGACGGAAATAAGCTGCGAGGCCTTCTCAAGAATGTTCGGCGTCGAGCGGAAATTTTCCTCCAGCTTGACCACCACCGCCTCGGGCCAGTCTTTTTCAAACGCCAGAATGTTCTGAATATCGGCCCCGCGCCAGCGGTAAATCGACTGGTCTGGATCGCCGGTCACACAGATATTGCGATGAGCCAGGGCAAGGCCCTTGGCAATCTGATACTGCGCGTGGTTGGTGTCCTGATACTCATCGACCAGCAGGTAGCCAAAGCGGTCGCTCAGGGCCTGCCGCACCTCGGGATGGTCGCGCAACAGAAACGCCGTTTTGACCAGCAAATCGTCAAAATCCAGGGCGTTGTTCTGCCGCATCAGCGCCTGGTATGTGTTGTAAATCCGCGCGGCGTACTTGCTGAAATAATCATCCGCCCGCGCCGCAAACGCCGCCTCATCTTCCAGGTCGTTTTTCAATCGCGAAATGAAATTTAGCAGTTGTGCCGGCGTAAAGCGGCTCGAATCGACCTGGCAGGCGGCAATCGCTTCTTTCATACACCGCTTCTGATCATCGACATCATAAATACTGAAATTTGCCGTGATGCCCGCTTGGTCGGCGTACTGCCGCAATATCCGCACACACAGCGAGTGAAACGTGCTGACATGCACCGCCGTGGTCGAGGTGTTCTGGACCACGCGAAACCGCATCTCCTCGGCGGCCTTGTTGGTAAACGTAATCGCGCAAATCTGCCACGGCGCCACGCCGGCCTCGATCAGCGCCGTGATGCGCGAGGTAATC
>PXAQ01000055.1 GCA_003567095.1 Phycisphaerae bacterium | reverse complement strand
CGTCGGCGGTTTTTCATTTTCCGTCTATGAATGAAAACCTCTTTGCCTACGGCGTCGGAGCGCATCGGCATATGCCCGAAATGGAGCAGGTTGCCTCGACGGTCGCCGGCGAATCGGTGGAGGTGCTGTTTCAGCCGCACGTCGGGGCGTTTGACCGCGGCATCCTGTCCAGCGTCTATGCCGATCCGGCCGACGACATCAGTAGCGAAGAGGTTCAGGAGCTTTTCCGGGACTTTTATAAAGACGAGCGGTTTGTACAGGTGCTATCCAAACCACCGGTGGTCAAGGACGTCGCCAGGAGCAACTACTGCCATCTCTTTGCGACCGTTGTCAAAGGCAAAATCGTGGTCTTTTCGACAATCGACAACCTCATAAAAGGCGCCTCCGGCCAGGCGATCCAGAATATGAACCTGCTGTTCAGCCTGCCGGAAATCATGGGGTTGGAGTAACAGTAACCACGGATTTCACGAATCTCCAGGGATAGAAGCAATGATACAGAATCCTAAAAAACTCGAAGCGCTGAACCGCGAACTGACGAGAACGGAAAATGTGTCCTACCTGGAGTCACTGGCCATCTTCGAGGCCCTTCATCGGCAAGCCGTCTCATTAGGGGTTATCAATTCTGATAATATGCTCGAAGGAATCGAGGTTGATATTCGTATCGCCAATGCGATCAACAAGGTCGGCTTATGTACGAAACGCTGATACAACAGTTAGCACAGCAGCTTGATGGCAAGCATATTCCTTATATTGAAAAATGGCTGGCGGAATTTTCACACATTCCGGAATACGAAAACGTGTTGACACAATGGAAAAAAATGCTTCGGGAATCTTGAATATCGCGACGTGTCAGTTTGCGGTGTCCGGCGATGTGGAAGCCAATGCCGACCGGATTCGGGCGTTGATGCACCAGGCCGCCGACGAGGGGGCCGAGCTTGTGCACTTTTCCGAATGTGCGCTGAGCGGCTATGCGAGTGTGGATTTTGACAGCTTTTCCGGTTTCGACTGGCCGCGGCTCAAAGACCGGACACTGGAGATCATTGCGCTGGCCGGCGAGTTGAAGCTGTGGGTCGTGCTGGGCAGTTCGCACCCGTTGACGCCCCCGAACAAGCCGCACAATTGTCTGTATCTGATCTCGCCGGAAGGCACGCTCGTGGATCGCTACGATAAACGCTTTTGCACCGAGCAGGATCTGCCGCATTATACGCCGGGCAATCGATTTGTGATTGTTGAGATCAACGGCATTCGATGCGGGTTGCTGATCTGTTTTGATCTGCGGTTTCCGGAGCTGTATCGGCGGTTGTACACACGCGACGTGCAGTGCATCCTGCAGTCTTTCTACAACGCCCGCCAGCAAGGCCCGAGCGTCCACAGCCAAATCATGCAGCAGACGATGCAGGCCAACGCCGCCAACAACGGTATGTGGGCCAGTATGACCAACTCCTGCGGCTGGTTTTGTCCGTATCCATCCTGCTTTATTCAGCCGGACGGCCGCATCGCCGCCCAACTGCCCGACCACAAAGAAGCACTGATGGTCAACACCGTCGATGTGAACCAGACCTTCTACGACCCATCGGCGGCCTTTCGCGATCTGGCAGCGGCAGGAAAGCTGTCGAATGGTCCAATGGATATTGAGGACCTGCGTTCCGTAAACACAACCACTCTTTAAACGCACTCAGATTTTGCCGGGAGTTATTTTATATGAGCCAAAACACCATTACAGCACCGAAGGGATTTTTGGCGGCGGGACTGCATTGCGGGGTCAAAGCCTCAGGCAAGCCGGACATGGCGCTGGTGGTTTGCCCGAGCGGGGCCAAAGCGGCGGCGATGTTCACGACCAACGCCATTCAATCGCCGGCGGTAACCGTCTGCAAAGAGCATATCGCATCGAACCCAATTTATGCAGCCGTCATCAACAGCGGCAATGCCAACACCTGTACCGGCGCCAAAGGGCTGGCCAATGCCCGGCAGATGTGCCGCACGGCGGGGGCGGCGCTGGATGTTGCACCCGAGCGTGTGTTGCTGGCCTCCACCGGCATTATCGGCCATCAACTGCCGATTGACAACATCACCTCGGGCATCGAGCAGGCCGCCGTGAAGCTCAGCGACAGCGCCTCGGCCGGGCGGAATTTTGCCAAGGCCATTATGACCACCGATACCCGTCCCAAGCAGGCCTGCCGGACCATCAGGATCGGCGGCAAGACGGTTACCCTGGCCGGAACCGCCAAGGGCGCCGGCATGATCGGCCCGAATATGGCCACCACCATCTGTGCGCTGACCACCGACGCGGCCATCAGCAAGCCGCTGCTGAGCAAGGCCTTAAAGACCGCCATCGGCGGCTCGCTGAACCGCCTGACCGTGGACGGCCACCAAAGCACCAACGACACCGCAATGATTTTGGCTTCGGGGCAGGCGGGCAATAAGCTCATTAAGACGCAAAAAGAGTTCGCTTTTCGCCGATTTTCTCAGGCCTTGACGGATTTGTGCACCGATCTGGCTAAACAGATGGCTCTTGATGCCGAAGGGGCAACGCGGATGTTCACCGTCCACGTCAAAGGTGCCTCCAGCAAGGCCGAGGCCTTGACCGCCGCCCGGGCCGTGGCCGACTACGATCTGGTCAAATGCGCCATCCACGGGGCCGATCCGAACTGGGGACGGATTATCTGTGCGGTGGGCTCCTGCGGAATTAAGGTCAATCCCGATCGCTTATGCTGCAAAATCGGCAATACGTATGTCTTTCGCAACGGCCGGCCTGTCGCCTTCGACGTCAAAAAAGTCTCGGCCGTCATCGCCAGAAAAGAACACACCCTCACCGTCGAACTGAATGTCGGAAAATACGCTGATTTCTGTTTCGGCTGCGATCTGGGCCGGGAATACATCACCATAAACGCCGATTATCACACATAGTGAGCCCTTTGCCTCGGTAGAGGGCCCCCATTGGTTCTGGCCTCCGGCGGGGTCAGCTCATGTCGGATGGTTTGACCTCGAGCAGCTCAAATTGAATCAGGCCGCGGGGGACGTTGACCTCGACGGTTTGGCCGGGGGCAAGGCCCAGCAGCGCCGCGCCGACGGGCGAGCTGATGGAGATGCCGTCATCGGCAATATCCGAATCATACGGCCCGAGCAGACGATAGACCACTGTCTTTTGGTTTTCCAGGTTGCGCAGGGTCACCACCGTGCCGAAGTCGGCCCGGTCGCAGGGGACTTGGGTGCAATCGACGACCTTGGAATAGTTCAGCCGGCCGCGGATCTCGGCCAGTCGGCCCTCGATAAAGCCCAACTGCTGGCGGCCGTAGATGTATTCACCGTTTTCCTTCAGGTCGCCCTGCTCGCGCGCCTCAGCGACGCGCTGACGCACCTGGATAGCTTCCTTTTCCAACTCGCCCAGCTCTTCTTTGAGCTTGCTATGGCCGGTCTGCGAAATCGGCATAATCTCATGCATTCGAACATCTCCGTAATGTCGGTGTTGATCGTTTGACGTTTTGAGAGTATAGCAGAGATTAAGGCGAGTGTAAAGCCCTACCCAGCCCGCTGGAGAGGGCTGATGCATTTTGCCTTTCCAGCTGATAGAGCAAATTAATCTTGGCCGGGGCCGCGTTTTGGTATGCGGCGTGTCGGGTTTTATGGGATTGAATCGGGGGCGGGGCTGTGGTAGGATTGGGGACTATGGGTTTAGCCGAATTTACTATACAGAGTGCGTTCCAGCCGCGTGGGGATCAGCCTGCGGCGATTGAGAGGCTGACAGCGGGCATTGTCACTGGACAGCGTTACCAGACGCTTTTGGGCGTGACCGGCAGCGGCAAGACGTTCACGATGGCCAATGTTATGGCGCGCGTCGGCAGGCCGGCGCTGGTGATCTCGCACAACAAGACGCTGGCGGCCCAGCTCTTTGAGGAGTTTCGGGAGCTTTTTCCCGACAATGCGGTGGAGTATTTTGTCAGCTATTACGACTACTACCAGCCCGAGGCGTACATCCCGCAGCGGGATATTTACATCGAAAAGGACGCCTCGCGCAACGACGAGCTGGATCGGCTGCGGCTGTCGACCACCACCAGCCTGCTGAGCCGACGCGACGCGGTGGTCGTGGCCAGTGTTTCGTGCATCTTCGGGTTGGGCAGCCCGGAGGACTACGAGGCCAGCGTTATCGGGGTGCGTGTCGGCGACGAGATCGACCGCAACGAGCTGCTGGGGCGGTTTGCGGACTTGCAGTACGACCGCAACGATATCGACTTTGCCCGCGGCACGTTTCGGGTACGCGGCGATGTGGTCGAGCTGTGGCCGTCGTATGAGAGCTTCGCGGTGCGATTTTCGTTTTTCGGCGACGAGATCGAGGGCATCTGCTACATTCACCCGGTTAGCGCCGAGGTGCTGGCCGAGGAGGATCAGGTCTTTATCTATCCGGCCAAGCATTATATCCTGCCGGCCGACCGCATCGAATCGGCCTGTGCGGGGATTGAGCAGGAGCTTAAAGATCGCCTGCTTGAACTTCGCCATGAGGGCAAGCTGCTCGAGGCCCAGCGGCTGGAGGCCCGTACGAAATACGATCTTGAGATGATTCAGGAAGTGGGCTATTGCAGCGGTATCGAGAACTACGCCCGCCATATGGCCGGGCTCAAGGCCGGGTCGCGGCCGTTTACGCTGATCGACTATTTTCCCGACGATTTCTTGCTGTTTATCGACGAATCGCATGTCACGATTCCGCAGCTTCGGGCGATGTATGCCGGCGACCGTCGGCGCAAGGAAGTGCTGGTTGAGCACGGCTTTCGCCTGCCCAGCGCGCTGGACAACCGGCCGCTGCGGTTTGAGGAATTTCAGGAGCGATGGAAAGAGGTCGTCTTTGTCTCGGCCACGCCGGGGCCGTATGAACTGGAACTGTGCGACGGCGAGGTCGTCGAGCAGATCATCCGTCCGACCGGCCTGGTCGATCCGGAGATTTTTGTGCACCCGGCCTCCGAGCAGATTCCGCACCTGATTGAGCAGATCCAGCAGCGCACCACCGCCGGCGAGCGGGTGCTGGTGACCACGCTGACCAAGCGGCTGGCCGAGGATCTGTCGAGCTTTTTGACGAGCAAGGGCATTCGCTGCCGCTATCTGCACAGCGAAATCGAGACGCTGCAGCGGGTCGATCTGCTGCGCAGTCTCCGCCAGGGTGAGTTTGATGTGCTGGTCGGCATCAACCTGCTGCGCGAGGGGCTGGATTTGCCGGAGGTGTCGCTGGTGGCGATTCTGGACGCGGACAAGGAAGGCTTTCTGCGCAGCGAGACGTCGCTGATTCAGACCATCGGCCGCACCGCCCGCAATGTCAACGCCAAGGTCATCCTGTATGCCGACAAGCAAACCACCGCCATTAAAAATACGATTGACGAAACCAATCGCAGGCGTACAATTCAACTGGACTACAACGCCCGGCACGGCATTACGCCGCAGACCATCCGCAAGGAAATCCAGCGGGGGCTGTCCGAGACGTTTAAGGCCCGCAAACGCGCCCAGGAGGCGATTCACCTGGACGAAACCGAATACGACCGCACGGAAATGATTGGCGAGCTGGAACGGGCTATGCTGGCCGCGGCCGAGGCGCTGGAGTTTGAAAAGGCCGCCCAACTGCGCGACCGGCTGGCCGAGCTCAAAGCGATGCCCGAACTGGAGACGACCGAAGGCACAACACAGAAACCCGATAAATCCGTCGGCGGCGGCAAAACTCAAAAAGGCAAACCGCGATGAAAAAAACAAAAAAACGAACCCCCCAACGAAAAACCAAATCCAAGCCCACCGTTTATTCAGGGCGGCTGGGCAAGCTGAATATGAAGGCGGTCCGGCCGCTGATGGAACTGGCGATTGAGGAAGATTTCGGCAAAGGCGACCCGACCAGTGAGATCACCATCGGCGCCGACCAAAGCGCGACGACCTATATCGTCTCGCGCGAGGAGATTGTGGTGTGCGGAATGGACATCGCGGCGGAAATTCTCAAACGCTACGATGAGCGTCTGACTCTTATGCCGCTGATCGAAGACGGTTGTCGGGCCAGTGTCGCCGAAAAGCTGGCCGTCATTGAAGGGCCGCTGCGCCCGATGCTCAGTGCCGAACGAGTCATGCTGAACTTCTTGCAGCGGCTATGCGGCATCAGCACAATGACGTGGAAGTTTGTCAGCGCCGTTGGCGCGACCCGCGCGAAAATCTACGACACGCGAAAGACCACGCCCGGCTGGCGCGAGCTGGAAAAATATGCCGTCCGCTGCGGCGGCGGATATAATCACCGGATGAATCTCGGCCAAGCGGTGATGTTTAAGGATAATCACATCGCCGAGCTGGGTCGGCGGTTTGAGCCGCGTCTGAAGAAACTGGTGCAGGAAGCACGCCGGCAGCACGGCGTCAAGTGGGTCGTGGTCGAGGTCGATCATGTGGACAACCAGTTGGATCGTGTGCTCAAGATTCCGGGCATCGATGTGATTTTGCTGGACAATATGGGCCAGTGGCAGCTCAAGCACGCCGTCCAGATGCGCAACGCGATGTGCGGGCGGCGTCCGCTGCTGGAGGCCAGCGGCGGCATTACGCTCAACAACGTGCTGACGGTCGCCAGTTGCGGCGTGGACCGCATCGCCGTCGGCGCCATCACCCATTCCGCCGTGGCCGCCGATATCGGCCTGGACCGGGAAACAATTGACTATTGAATCTGCCCTGAACCGGTGAGGCTCAAATCGCAAACGCCTGCCCGTAACGCCAAATGGAGCAGTGAGAATTTATGACTGTCGAGTCCATAGTAATTCATATACCGCGTCATAGATAGCTAAAAAAAGACTTTTTAGGGCCAGTTCAGGTCGTTTCTAACAACAGGCACATTGCGAAGAAATGTGCATACGCCCTGTTTTTGTCGCCGACCAACAAGACTTTTGTCACATGATCTCGGCTAGCGGCAGGACATTGCGAACAAGGGTCTCAGCGGTGTAAGTCAGTGCCAGATTGTAGAACAGCACACATCCGCAACTGTGCTCCGAGGCCACTATGATGGTATTCTCGCCCAATCGGCCCCATCCGTTTTCCTGAGGCTGATGGCCGAGAATGAAGACATCCACATCCAGCATCCCGGCCAGACGATCCAGCGAATCGGGGCTGTGCCGACGTCCCCACGTCAGCACATAGACGGGATGGTGCCGCTCAACATCCTCCAGCGTATACGGGCGATTGAAAATGGATAAATCAAATCTATCAATCGCCTTATCAGACGGCAGCGAATGCGATACCCAAACCCGATTTTCGCTGCGTACCGCCAGCGGCTGAGACATCAAATATTCCACCAAGGCATCGAAAACATCCTGATAGTGGTCTCCGAAGCGGCGGCGAATCGCCTGCTTCATGGCCTGATTCATCTCTTTGCCGTTTTTCAGGACGGAGCTGTTTGCGATAACGGCGGTGTCGTGATTGCCCAGCAGGATATGCACCTGATCGGGATAGCTGATTTTGTATCGGATCGCTTCGAAAAGGAGCTGGTACGACAGGCAGCCACCAAAATCATCCTCCGGTCCGCCGTGAATGATTTCCTGCAGCACGACATACGTATCGGGATTGTCCTGCAGATTCGCCAGCTTGACGATCCGCTCAAAATTGCGGACATTGCCGTGCAAATCCCCCGCAACGATGACGCGGCCGGTTCCGGGAAGCTGAACCACGTTGCCTTGGCGAAATGAACCGGTGCGATTTAATTCAGCCCCGGTTTGACAAAGTTGGATGCTTTCCTGTGGCATTAAGCGAAATTTTTGAACCAAATATGACACGAATCATTAAATCCAATCGTTCGACAATTTCCGCCATGTTCGACGGACGGCCCGACGGTTTGTCCTGAATGCACTGCATCACCAGATCGGACAGCTCGGCCGGAATCGGGGCATACAGCTCGTGAGGCGACTTAAAGTCCACCCTGTCGGATAGCGAGAGGTCGAATTCATTTTTCTTGGGAATCAAGGTGGGGATGTTCCGTCCGGTCAGTGCCCAATACATCGTCGCCCCCAGGTTAAAGATATCGGTGCGGTGGCTGATATGCTCGCGCCGCACCTGTTCGGGCGCGATATAGTCGGGGGTGCCTTGAATTCGTTTCTTGACTTCCCCGATGCGGCAACTCTGGCCCAAATCGATGATTTTGACCCCTTCCTGACGGCTGAAAAGAATGTTGTTGGGCTTGATATCACAATGCACAAACCCTTTTTCGTGCATCGCGTTCAGCCCGACAGCGACCATGCGGAAGATCAGCAGAATATCGCCAAGACTGAGCCGCTGTTGGTCTTCCAGCGATTGGCCTTCAAAAAATTCCATCGAAAGAAACAGTTCCTGGACCTTCAGAAATCTGCGTACCCGAAAAAGCCTGTTGCATTTGCGGATGTAGGGATGATCGATCTGCCGTGCGACCTTATATTCCAGTCGCACCTGCTCAAAAATACGGCTGTCCTCCGGGGTTTCCATCACAGCACGCTTGAGGGCGACGGTCTGGCGCGTCTCTTCGTCCACGGCAAGATAAATCGCCGTCCGCGCTCCCTTGCCCAGCCTGCGGTGTATCCTAAAGCCGTCAATATCTATATCTTTTTTGCCCATAATCTGGTGTTATGCGGGTTCAAAGTCAATGGTTAATATCTCTCATTACCAACATCTAATCAAGTAGTACAGGGCCGTCACTGTCTTTATATAACAGTCGCATTGTTTCGGTAACCACTGTGTCAAAAAAAACCTATTTAAATGATTTTAATAAATCGTCCGAAATTTGTCCACGATGAAATGAAATTTGGTGAATTTTGCAAATTTTTGTGAGCTTTGCACTTGACATATCCGATTTTAACAGGAAAATAAGGTTTTGGTATAGGAGCAAATCGCCTTGTCAATCGTCTTGGCGGCATCAGTTGGCCGCACACGAACGAATCACGAGGCGACAGTCCCCGATAGCTCAATTGGTAGAGCGAGCGGCTGTTAACCGCTAGGTCGTAGGTTCGAGCCCTACTCGGGGAGTTGTTGTAAGTTACGCTGAAATCGGAAGTTACGATTACCTGCCACCGTGCAGAGCGGCCGTAACCTTGCTTTAAAAACCGGTATGACTACTGCTTTTTGAGAAAGGATTTCGACCGTGGACGCACAAGAACCATCATTTTCAGGCCAAAAACAGGCATCGGGAACGTCCGAACTTAGGAACGAGCGGCGTAAAGCCGCTATACCCAAACT
>PXAQ01000098.1 GCA_003567095.1 Phycisphaerae bacterium | reverse complement strand
CAGATGAACATAATCTGCGTGGTGTCAATCTGGATGTATTGCTGTTCGGGGTGCTTGCGTCCGCCCTGCGGGGGAATATTGGCGGTGGTGCCCTCGAGCATCTTCAACAGGGCCTGCTGAACGCCCTCGCCGGAGACGTCGCGCGTGATAGAGACGTTCTGGCTGGTCTTGCCGACTTTGTCGATCTCGTCGACATAGACGATGCCGCGCTGGGCGGCCTCGATGTCATAATCGGCGTTCTGCACCAGCCGCAACAGAAAATTTTCCACATCTTCACCCACATAGCCAGCCTCAGTGACCGTTGTCGCATCGCAGATCGCAAACGGCACATGCAGCATCCGCGCCAGCGTCTTGGCCAGCAGGGTCTTGCCCGAACCGGTCGGGCCAAGCAGCAACACGTTGGATTTTTCCAGATCGACATCCTGCTCGTCGGCCGCAGTGTGCATCAGCCGCTTGTAATGGTTGTGCACCGCCACCGCCAGGCTGCGCTTGGCGTGTTCCTGACCAATGACGTACTGGTCGAGAAATTCCTTGATATCCCGCGGCTTGGGCACGTCTGAAAATAGCGCCTCGCCGCCGTGCATCCGGCGCCGCTCCTGGCGCACGATGTTGTAGCACAAATCCACGCACTCCGGACAGATAAAGACCCCGCCCGGGCCTTCCACAAAGGCATCGATCTGTTTTTTCGTGCGTCCGCAAAAACTGCACGCCTCACGTTTATGATTCGGCGATTTAGCCATCTTGATCTCCGTTTATATGCCATTCAAGCCCCCGCTGTCAAACCGTCACACCGAGAGCGTACTGTTAACGATGAGAAATCCTACCACACCTTTGCCGGCGTTGCAAGGGCGAATCCGGCTTGGGAATACAAGTGTTTTCTTGTCTTTATGGTGCAATTTTGTCTCGGCATCCACTACATCCAGAACATCTTGGTGGGATGTCTACATATTTTTTTGTTATCGGCATAGGGATATTTTTGTTCTTTGTCATTTTTTTGTATTTTTTTCTTGACATAACAAGCCTTTTAGAGTATGTTAACGATTTGATAATAATCGCTCCCAGGGGCCATCTTATGGGGTCTTTGGGATGAGAAAATTCGCTTGAGGGTAAGTGTTCAGATTTTTTTTAAGGAGAGACTGACATGAAGAAGCAAATCATCGCCGGGTGGTGTTTTACACTATTTTGTTCAGCTACTGTTTTGGCTGTATTGGGTGGCGGCAGCGGCACCGCCGAAGACCCCTATCTGATCTACACCAAGGAGCATTTACTCGATCCGCTTGTTGTCAACGGAACACTTGAGAGTCTTCATTTCAAGTTGATGGCCGACATTGATTTTGAGGGCCAGCACTGTCCAACGCTTTTTTCTCAGTGGGGCCTGCGCGGTGTGTTTGACGGCAATCACAAACGTATTAAAAACATCTCCATGGTCAATCAGGAAGGTTTTATCAGTGGAATCTTTTATGGGAACGCCGTCCTTAAAAACCTGACACTGCAAGGCCCTGTCTTGACAGTTACTGATGAGGTATTTGTAGTGGGTTTATTGGCTGGATGGGGTAACGATGGCACCATTGACAACTGCCATGTGATCGACGGCGAAATTTACGATACTCTATATGACAATCAAGACGCCGGTTGTGGGGGAAAAACTGCATCGGGAATTACAACCTACAATTTTGGCAACATCAAAAACTCCTCGTTCTCCGGAACGATCACGGCAGCCAGGGCGGCGGGAATAGCATTCCAGAACGAATGGATAATTGAAGAGTCGTCCGTCTCGGTTGACATATTGTCATCGTTTGAAGCAGGCGGATTGGTTGGTAGAAATAGTGGCTTAATCCGCAACAGTTCTGCAAGCGGTCGGATCGAAAATCAGGGAAATGAGTGGCATCCCACCGGAGGATTGGTTGCAGTTAATTACGGCATAACGATTGGTGTTTTGGACGACCCCTTTGATGCCGCTGTTTATGGCGAGGGCGGCGGGATTATCCTGGACAGCCATTCCAGTTGCGATGTCATCGCCAACGGAAACGGGGCAGGCGGGTTGGTAGGTGTCAGTTGGAGCGGAGCCATCCGGAATTGTTATGCATCAGGGTCGGTTTCGGGCCACGCCTATGTGGGCGGCCTGATCGGTACGATTCAGACGTACGTGGGGGACGGTGTTTCCTTCGGATTCAAGTATAAAGGGATTGTTGAAAATTCTTATGCCACGGGCAATGTCAGCGGCGATAATCGTCT
The DNA here is from genome assembly GCA_003567095.1 of Phycisphaerae bacterium. Next base: position 7,209 of record PXAQ01000098.1, on the reverse strand, counting down.
CGGCGGGTTCGCAGGCGAAAACGGCAATTGCGAGATTCGAAACTGCTACAGCACCGGGAGCGTCAGGGGCAGTTCTATAATAGGGGGATTTGTGGGACGTGTGTACAACTATCCTTATGCCGGGGGCGGTGCCGGCCATGGCCCTTCGATCGTTGATTGCTGTTACTCCGTTGGCCGTGTAACTGGTTCCAATCAGACCGGCGGCTTTTTGGGGCTTCTTAGAGGACAACATGACATCACCCATTCATTCTGGGATACCCAAACCAGCGGTTGGACCACCAGCGCCGCCGGAACGGGACGAACGACCGCTCATATGAAATCGTTCTCGACCTTTGCCGAATGGGATTTTGAAAACATATGGTCGATGCTCGAGCACGAAACATATCCCTTACTCATCACAATTCAGTACCAAGAAGATTATTCAGGCGGAAACGGTTCGGTCTTATCGCCTTATCAAATCAGCACAGTCGAAGACTGGTTGAAATTGATTTCCAACCCCCAGCATTGGCACAGACATTTTGTGCTTGTTAATACAATTGATTTAACCGGGGTTATGCTGACGCCCGTTGCGCCGGATATCGACCCGATCACCGAAAATTTTCAGGGCGCCCATTTTACCGGCACATTTGACGGTCAGGGGTTTGCACTGGAGAATGCCGTGCTTGACCTGCCTGAACAGGACTTTGTGGGGCTTTTTGGCGCGATTGGTTCGCAGGGAAAGATTTTCAACCTGCGCGTCAGAAATGTCTATGCGTCAGGCCGTTCGGGGGTAGGCGGGCTGGCCGGGATAAATTTTGGCGGGTTGATCAGCAACTGCTCTTCATCCGGGTTTGTAACAGGCAGCCACCCGGTTCTTTCCCGTGCGGGCGGCTTGGTTGGTGTCATCGTTGGAGATGGTGTTGTTAGGCAATCTTATTCGACCTGTTCGGTTTCGGGGATTTCCCGCGTCGGCGGCCTGACCGGGCAGCTTGCGATCGGTTTGATTGAAGAGTGTTATGCCACCGGCGATGTCAGCGGCTCAGGCGAATACATCGGCGGTTTGACAGGGGTGATCTACAATCCTGACGGCCCGGGCACAATCAAAAACAGCTATGCCAGAGGCGATGTCATAGGTGGAACCCGTGTTGGCGGTCTTGTTGGGCACAATTCGCGCAGCATAATTATTCATTGCTACTCAACGGGCATGACTGACGGAGACTCGCTGGTCGGCGGCTTCTGCGGTTCAATCTCCACAGGCGCAGCCTATCAGGATGCCGGCAATTTCTGGGATACACAGACCTCACAGACAACGCACAGTGCGATGGGGCAGGGACGCAGCACCGCACAGATGATGACCCCGGCGACCTTTACTCAGGCCGGATGGGATATTGACAAAGTATGGGATATTATAGAACACGAAACCTACCCGATCCTGCAGGCCTTTTATGAAGAACCGTCGACCATCGAGAATCCCTTACCTACGGACGGCCAGGCCGATGTGCCGATCAACACGGTCTTGGAATGGTCCGGCCTTGTCAGCGATGTCGGCGGGCAGAAGATAAACTTGATTGTCAACGGTGATTTTGAGAGCGGCAACTTTTCAGGATGGACGTTGCTGAGCGATCCCGCAGACAGCGGAGCGTTTGTGATCAATGACAGCATCTTTATTCCTGACGGCCCGGACGGTCCGATGCCGCCTTACCGCGGAAGGTATTCGGCCATGAGCAGTCCCTCAAGCCATGGCGTGCGAACGATTTACCAAGATGTTGCCTTGCCGGCGGATGCGGTTTCTTTGACGCTGCACTGGGCGGATATGATTCGTAACCATGCGGACTTTTTTGAGAATCCAGACCAGCAGTTTCGCGTAGAAATCTGGAATCAGGAAAATGAGGTCTTGGATGCCCTGTTTTGGACAAATCCCGGCGACCCGCTGATGACCGGCTGGACCGAGCGATCGGCGGACATCTCGGCCTTTGCCGGCATGACCGTTCGAATCGCGTTTACCGAACAAGCTACCCATTTTTACTTCAATGTCCACATTGACGAAATTCGGATTGAATGCGAATTGAGCAGTCCGGTTTTATACGATGTTTATCTTGGGACAGACCCGTCTGAGATGGTGCTGGCGGCTTCTGATGCGCAAGAGCCGATTTACAACCCGTGCCTGCTGGATTATGAAACCACCTATTACTGGCAGGTCGTTGCCTGGGACGAAGATGTCCAGATCGTCGGCCCTGTCTGGTCTTTTACAACACTGGCATGGCAGCCGCAGCCGGCGGACGGCGTCACAGATGTACCTGTGGACACGCTCTTAGAATGGGCGGACGGCGGCGGCGGTTACTGCGACCAGACGTGCGATCTCCTAAACGGCGGTTTCGAGTCGGGCAGTTTTGCGCCCTGGGTTGCCCTGTCCGGGTCGGGTCAGCAATTGACTCCCTGGAATGTGGGCAATGGCCAAAATGGCTTTTTTGGTAACGGCTATCCATTTGAAGGAAATTATTGCGCGCAGAATGGCTTTGATGGCACTGCAGGAATGTATTATGAGCTTTATCAGGACGTTGCGATTCCTGCATGTGCCCGTTCGGCGATTCTGACCTGGAGTGATCGAATTCAGTGGGATATGTACAACTATGGGCACTCAACGCTGCCGCGCGAGTATCTCGTAACGGCACAGCCGGCAGGAGGGGGGACGCCGTTGGCTCTCTTGCACCAAAGACAGCTGAACCCCGGCACTCAGGGCGATACCGGATATGTAACGCACAGTGTGGATCTGCTCACGCTGGCCCCGTCTATTGCGGGCAAAACCATTCGGATTCACTTTTTCCAATATATTCCTGAAGACTACACCGGCCCGGCTCAATTTGAGCTGGATGGAATTTCTTTAACATGCGGCGAACAGCGTTCGAAAAGCGCCTTGCTGCAGACATCAGATAGTGCGACAGAAAATGCTGTGACCATCGAGGTCGAATCTCAGCTTGAAGACTATGAACAGATCCGCCGACATGCCTTGATGCAAATGGCACAAGAGACAGACCAATACCTGTTTTATGAGCCGATTGTCGAGAGCGTCGGCCTTGAAGCGATGGAAGTTTTTCCGGCCAGTAGTCCCTCAGCAGGGCAAATTGTCAACGGCGATTTTGAGAGCGGCAACTTTTCAGGATGGACGTTGCTGAGCGATCCCGCAGACAGCGGAGCGTTTGTGATCAATGACAGCACCTTTATTCCTGACGGCCCGGACGGTCCGATGCCGCCATACCGCGGAAGGTATTCGGCCATGAGCAGTCCCTTACGCTCCGGCGTTCGAACGATTTACCAGGATGTTACTTTGCCGGCGGATGCGGTTTCTTTGACGCTGCACTGGGCGGATATGATTCGTAACCATGCGGACTTTTTTGAGAATCCAGACCAGCAGTATCGCGTAGAAATCTGGAATCAGGATAATGAGATTCTTGCGACCCTGTTTTGGACAAATCCCGGCGACCCGCTGATGACCGGCTGGACCGAGCGATCGGCGGACATCTCGGCCTTTGCCGGCATGACCGTTCGAATCGCGTTTACCGAACAGGCTACCCATTTTTACTTCAATGTCCACATTGACGACGTCCGGATTGAGTCAGAAAAGCAGCCCATCAGTCCAGTCGTTTATGATGTTTATTTGGGAACGGATGTATCTCAGATGGAGCTGATCGCAGAGTATTTGATCGATCCGTGGTGGGCTCCGGAATTGCTTCCGGGCAGGGTATATTATTGGCAGGTCGTTGCCCGAAACGAGTGCGGCCAAACGATAAGCCCGGTCTGGTCATTTTCTATGGAAAATACACCGCCGGTTGCCGACGCCGGGCCGGACGAGACGATATATGCTTGGATTGACGGCTTCGCTGAAGTGTCACTTGACGGCTCGTCTTCCTATGACCCTGAAGGTTGCGCATTGACCTATAGCTGGCAATGGAACGGCCAGATCGTCGCCGAGGAGTGCTTCCCGACGATCACCCTGCCTGTCGGGGTACACGAGATCGCATTGACGGTGCATGACGGCATTGACGAATCGCTGCCGGACAGCGTAACGATTACGGTAGTTGCGCCGATTGAGGCCAAGGCTAATATTATGCCCAACGTCGTAAACCGACGACAGCCCAGCGGCTTTGTTGTCGGATGGCTGGATATCGACGGTTACTGCCGAAATGAAGTAGATACGCAACAAATGATGACGCTGTTGCCGGGAAATACAACGGCTTTTCGGCAAGTGCCCTTGGGTTTGCCACGATCCGGTCACGTTAGGCTGCTGGGCTTCTTTGACTCTGCCGCGCTTTTGGCCGAATCGTCGGACGGAATGGTTGAAATTTCTCTTGTCGCACGGTTGCACAGCGGCCAGTGGGTCTATGGCACGGATACAATACGGATTATCAATCCCGGCGGCCCCCGGCGGGCCAGAGAAGTAATTCGCCAGTCCCGCCCTGCATTTTAATCTTCTACCACAAAGGTAATATCCCGGGCCCCCACGGCGTAGAGAATGTCGTAAATCTTGGTCACCAGCTCCCATGACACCGCGTCGTGGCAGTGCAGACGAATTGGCCGTGCCACATCGTGTGGCCAGTGGCCGGTTGCCTGGATGGTCTCGACCAGCCGCGCAAGGCCTTCGGCAGGTGCGTGCTGTGTGATCACCACGGTGTCGGGATCGAGCTGCAAAGTATCAGGCCCATGCTGTGTGAAGTGGACCGTGCAGCCGTCCGGGTGTGGGTCGATCCGAAGTTCCAATGCCGACAGCGGTTGCCGCTGCGGTGCGGCGTCGGCGGAAAAAACCAGCGGCAGGGCCTTCTCGGGACGGTCAAACTGGGCGGTCAAGACAAAAAATGTCAACAGCAGAAAAATGACGTCGATCATCGGCGTCATCCGCAATCCCAGCCCGCGACGTCTGTGCCGATGCAGCCGACTGGTGACCTGGCCGGCGATACCGTGCTGTTCGGGTCGTTCTGACATAACGCTGCTGTGGCCTTGGGTCTTTACCGTTGTACGGCTTTATCACATCGGTAGTTCGCTGCCCCTACGTCCAGCGCCTTAAGGTTCAATTCGATCATCTTGGGATTCTTGGCAACGAACAAATCGCCGATTGCCTGGCGGATGCTGTCGGCCTTGACGATATTCGTATAATCGATAAACGCCCCCAGCGCGACGATGTTGGCCACTTTCAGGCTGCCCAGTTCGTGGGCCAGTTCCGTGGCGGGCTGATGCACCTGGATCAGATCGTCCCGCTGCACCGGCCGCTGGATCGTCGAGCTATTGAGCAGCACCACCCCCCCGACGGCGATCGTTGACTCGAATCGCTCCAGTGACGGCTGGTTGAGCATGATCGCCAAATCCGGCGTTTCGACGAAGGGGCAGGCGATTTCTTCATCGCTGAGCACGACGGTCGCGTTGGCCGTGCCGCCACGCATCTCGGCGCCGTAGGCCACCCAGCCGCTGACATTTTTGCCCTCGATGACGCAAGCCCGCGCGATCAGGTTGCCCACCACCACAATGCCCTGTCCGCCGGAACCGGCGATCGTTATATTGGTTGAATGGTCTGGCATCGGTCCAACTCGGTTGTCAATCGCTGTAAAGTGTTAAGCACTAAACAAATCGTACACTCAAATGTCAAAAATTCAAAACACCCTTTCAATGCCCGTTTGAACATTTCTAAATTTCAAAATTGTTTACAATTTCGTACTTATAATTTAAGATTTTTATGTGTCTTTGTAGACGCCCAGCGGAAAGGCCTCCTTCATGTCATTATTGACAAACTCCAGCGACTGGCGGGTCGAGAGCTTCCAGTCGGTCGGACACATCGAGAGCACCTCGACCAGGGAAAAGCCCTTTGCGTTTATCTGGTTTTCGAAGGCTTTTTTGATCGCCCGCCGTGTGGCCATGACATCCTTGGGGCTGCTGACTGCCGTGCGATGCAGGTAGCACACGCCGTCCAGTCCGCTGAGCAGCTCGCACACGCGAATCGGCCCGCCCTCGCCGTGCTGGCCGCGGCCGTCCGGTGAGGTGGTGCTGATCTGGCCGGGCAGCGTCGTCGGGGCCATCTGGCCGCCGGTCATCCCGTAAATGGCGTTGTTGACGAAGATCACAGTCAGGTTTTCGCCGCGGTTGGCGGCGTGGATGGTCTCGGCCATGCCGATCGCCGCCAGATCGCCGTCGCCCTGATAGGTAAAAACAAGGCTCTCCGGCCGGACCCGCTTGATGCCGGTGGCTACTGCCGGCGCCCGGCCATGGGCGCATTCGATGACATCTAGATTGAAATAATCGTACATCAGCACCGCGCAGCCCACCGGCGCTGTGGCGATGGTTTTTTCACGAATGCCCAGCTCGTCGATCACTTCACCCACGAGCCGATGAATGATGCCGTGGCCGCAGCCGGGGCAGTAGTGTGAAATCTTTTCCTTCAGTGATTCCGGGCGTGTGAAGGTCGCCATCATGATCCCTTTCGCGCAGCACAGACGTCCGAGAGGCCAGGCTGCATGGCTTCGATTTTGGCCAGAATATCGGTATCCAGCGGATACCAGCCGCCGCCTTTGCCGTAAAACTCCACCGGCACAGCGCACTCGGTCGCCAGGCGCACATCCTCGACGAACTGGCCGCAGCTCATCTCAACCACGAGTATCCGGCCGGCCTTGTGCGCGGCGGCCGCAAGCGCCTCGGTCGGCAGCGGCCACAGCGTCATGGGGCGAATCAGGCCGGCCTTGATGCCCTTTTGTCGGGCGCGCCGCACGGCGCCTTTGGCGATGCGTCCGCACATCCCATAAGCGGCGACAATAATCTCGGCATCATCGGTTTCGTATTCCTCGCAGAGCGACAGTTCCCGCTCGATGCGTCGATATTTTTCCTGCAGGTGGTCGTTGTGATGCACCAGGCCGTCGGGCGGATTGAGAATCAGCGTCTTGACCACCCGCGGCGCGCGCCCGGCGCAGCCGTCGAGGATATACTCTTTTTCGGCCGGCGTTGCGACAGGCTTGTAGGGTGTCAACTCCAGCGGCTCGGCGATCTGGCCGAGAATTCCGTCGCTCAAAATCATCACCGGCATGCGGTACAGATCGGCCCAGTCAAAGGCGTGCATCGTCAAATCGTACAGCTCCTGCACATAGGCCGGCGCCAGGACAATGAGCTTGTAATCGCCGTGCCCGCCGCCTTTGACCGACTGAAAGTAATCGCTCTGGGAGGCGCGGATGTTGCCCAGGCCCGGCCCGCCGCGCT
>PXAQ01000140.1 GCA_003567095.1 Phycisphaerae bacterium | reverse complement strand
TTGAAAAACTTGCCGGTAAAGCTGACCTTCCAGCCGTGGGTCAGATGCCCGCCGTGCGGCAGAGCCAGCCCCATAATCGTCGAGCCGACCTCAGCCAGCGCACAGTACGTCGCCAGGTTCGCCGGCGAGCCCGAATGCACCTGAACATTGACACCCTCGGCCCCGAACAGGGTCATCGCCCGCTGCCTGGCCAGATTTTCGATCTGATCGGTAAAGACCTGCCCTTCATAGTACCGCTTGCCGGGATACCCCTCGGCGTACTTGTTTGTCAGGCAGCTTCCGGTAGCCAGCATCACCGCCTTTGAGACATAATTTTCCGATGGAATCATTCGCAGCACAGCGGCTTGGCGACTCTCTTCCTGATGAATCATGTCAAAAACAGCTGAATCTGTCTTTTCAATCTGCGATAGCATCTTTAACTCCTCGAATACTTGTGGAATAATGTTCGAAAAAGACTTATATCACACAAAAAGCCGCCAAACAAGTGTTTTTGTCTGGAAAAAGTGCCGCCCGCGGCCGGGCAGACAAAACGCACACTCACACAATCGTCTTTTTCAGTATATTCCCTACCAAACTAAAGCATATTCCTTATGGCACAGAACAAAAAACCAAATAGAATCACATGTAGTATGAACAGAGCACGACATGAGTGGAATACGATAATCAGGGAATTTTATCAGGAGAACGCATTATGTTCACGACATCCAAAAGCTTGTTAACAGGGGTTTTGTTGACATTTGCGACCGTCGTAATCGGCTGTGAGCGGCCGACAGAGCCGCACCCGGTCACAGACGATTTGTCCGGCTACAGCGTGGCCATACTGATTACCGAAGGATTTCAGGATGAGGAGACGCTGCATCCGAAAGAATTTCTCAGGGAGCGTAACGCAGAGGTCGTGGTTATCGGCCCGGCCGTCGAGACGGTAACGGCCTACAACAGTGACCAGCAGGTGCAGATCGACAAGGCGGTGGCCGATGTGACCGTCGATGAATTTTCCGCCCTGGTCATCCCCGGCGGCCAGTCGCCCGGCCATCTGCGTGAGATTGACGAAGTCGTCGAGTTTGTCGCCGACTTTTACGAGACCGGCCGGCCCATCGCCGCGATCTGCCATGGACCGCAGTTACTGATCGCCGCCGGCATCATGGAAGGCAAACGGGCGACATGCTTTGAGGGGATGTCCGACGAGCTGATCGAGGCCGGAGCCCATTATGAAGACAGCCCGGTGGTGCGCGACGAGAACATTATTACATCGCGTATACCTGACGATCTGCCGATGTTCTCGGCTGCAATTGCTGTGGCGCTGGTCGACCACGTCGAGCCGCTGGATGCGACAACACCTTATTATGCACCGCCGACGGCGCCGCCTGCGCCGATGTTGCCGCCGCCAGATGCGGCAGAACCCCCGCAACCGGAGCAGAATGACTAGTACCGCCTGGACAGCAATTGAGCACCTCGACCGGCCGGAAAGTCGTAGATGAGCATAAATTACAGTAATTTTTACCAGGAGAATACATTATGTTGACCACACAAAAAAAAATGATCATAGGTGGGTTTCTGACAGTCGTGTTGACCGTTATCGGTTGTGAGCGGCCGACAGACCCAATTGCGTCCACGGAAAATTTGTCCGACCACAGCGTCGCCATACTGATTACCGAAGGATTTCAGGATGAGGAGACGCTGTATCCGAAAGAATTTCTCAGGGAGCGTAACGCAGAGGTCGTGGTTATCGGCCCGGCCGTCGAGACGGTAACGGCCTACAACAGCGACCAGCAGGTGCAGATCGACAAGGCGGTGGCCGATGTGAATGTCTATGAGTTTTCCGCCCTGGTCATCCCCGGCGGCCATTCGCCCGGCCATCTGCGTGAGATTGATGAAGTCGTCGAGTTTGTCGCCGACTTTTACGTGACCGGCCGGCCCATCGCCGCGATCTGCCACGGGCCGCAGTTACTGATTGCAGCAGGCATCATGGAAGGCAAACGGGCGACATGCTTTGAGGGCATGTCCGATGAGCTGATCGATGCCGGGGCCTATTATGAAGACAGCCCGGTGGTGCGCGACGGCAATATCATTACCTCGCGCATCCCCGACGATCTGGAGGTGTTCTCGGATGCGATTGCTGCGGCGCTGGTTGACCCCATCGAACCACCGGATCCAACAATTCCGCGGCCCACAACCGCGCTGCCTCCAACGACACCGCTGGATCCACACGTCATTGAATAAGCGCCATTATTTGAGCGGGAGGTGTATGCCGCGGTCAGGCCGGCAGGTTCTGAATGAGGATTAGTGCGCCGATGGCGATCAGGATCGTGCCGCCGATGATTTCGATTTTGTTTTCGAAAAAGTGGCCTAACCGCTTGCCGATCACATAGCCGGTGTAGGACATAACAAAAGTCACGGCGCCGATAATGACCACGCTCAGGATGATCGATCGGGTCACCAGCGACAGCGTCACCCCGACAGCAAGTGCGTCGATGCTGGTGGCGAAGCTCAGTACCAGCAGTGCGGCCAGGCTGGACGGATCGGCAAATGTTTTTTCCACGTCGCCGATCTTGACGCCCTCATAGATCATTTTGCCGCCGACGGCCACCAGAAGTGCAAAGGCGACCCAGTGGTCATAGGTACCGATGATGTCGGCAAACGTCCTGCCGGCGGCAAAACCAATCAGCGGCATGATCGCCTGAAAGGCCCCGAAAAACAGCGCCATTCGCAGCGCATGCAGCACATGAAGCCGGCAAAAGACCGCCCCGCAGATAATCGAAACCGCAAACGCGTCCATCGACAGCCCCACCCCAATGCCGAAAATCGTCAACAGCTCAACCATGCTCAATTCTCCGGGAAATCGTGTTGCGCTGAGCCATGAGCATCAGCGGGATATATTTCAAAAAGCGTAATTTCCGGCCGGGCAAAAAAACGCACCCGCGGCCCGACGCCGCTCATGCCAATACCGCGATTGACATACATCGCAATATCACCGACCTGATACAATCCCGCCTCGAACGACTTGCCGTGGCGGCTTAAGGTCGTTATCGCCCCGTAAAACGGCAGCGCGACCTGCCCGCCGTGCGTATGGCCGGCCAGATATAAGTCAATCGGCTGCCCGTGCAGATACGCGATCAGATCGGGACTGTGATACAGCAGCACGTTCCAGGTATCCAGATCAAGCTGACCGATCGCGCGCTGACTGATGCGCCCCTGGTGATAGCCGATGCCGCAGACCATAAACAGCTCGCCGTCTTTTTCCAGGCGCACCGCCCTGAGCGACAGCTCCTCAAAGCCGGTGTGCTCGAACAGCCCCGTCCCGAAGCGGTAATCCCAATTGCCGCGGACGGCGAACTTGCCCAGCGGCGCCTCCATCGCCGCCAGCGTCTGCTGAAACAGCTCAAGCCCGCCGCGTGAATTGATGGCATCGCCCGTAAAGACGATAATGTCCGGATCCAGGCCGTTAACGATTGTCGCCAGGCGCGGCTCAAGCCGAGCCTTAGGGTCGCAATGCAGGTCGGAAATCTGCACTATCCGCAGCGTGGTGTTTTGCAGCTTGTCGGTACCCAGTCGGACGGTAGTCACCTGCGGCCAGTACGGCTCGACAAAGGCCGCGTACAAAAGACACCCCACCAGCACCGCAGTCAATGCGTGAACGACCCAATGCCGACGGCGGACAACAACTTTTTTGCCCGAGCATTTTTTCGCGGCGTAGCCGAGCAGTATATACCCCTCGCCCAGAAAGACCACGGCCAGCAGCAATAAGACAATCAAAAGCGGGGTAAACGTCAGTGAATAATTGTTCATGGCTCCTCGGCTCGCATCAGGCCGGGGCAGGTCAAATCGTCGATGATCCGCTTGCCGGGCAAAACAACGAGAAAGTCCTCCGCGTCCCACTGTCCGTCAACCAGCCGCTGCATCAGGTTGCGGTCGCCTTCAACGACATCAAACTGCCAGTCCAAGTATTCTGCGCATTGGCGGGTATATTCTTTCTGCGCCGCGCTGCCGGGCAGGTTCCAGTCGATATACGTCGCCCAGCTGTACTCCTTCATCCAAGCCTGCTGGGTCTCCATCAGATAGCGGGCATTGTCCGGCCCGTATGTATCGGTGTACTCGGCCAGCAGTTTTTCATACCGCTGCGGCCCGGGCATGGTGCCGGTCTCGATCCAGCCGGAGCTGTACCAATACACACCGCAATGACTGTCAAAATACGCCTGATACCGCTGCCGGGAGCCCAGCAGCAGTGTAATGCAGTCATGGGCGCGTGGAATAACGGTTTGAACAGGCGAGCTGAGCCCGGCAACGCCGTTGCTGCACAGGCCATAGCCCAGCAGAATCGCGTCATAGGGTTGCTCGGCCACATCAACGGTCTTGTTCAGCTCTTTTTGCACCTCGCTGCGCAGCACCTCCGGTGTATCGTGCAGCCCCTGCGGCACCAGCACCACATCGACAATATTTTCCGAGTTCGAGGCAACGCAATACGCCTCTTTCTGCAACACCTTGCATGTAATAAATTTCAACCTCATACCCACAAATTAACACATTTTGACAGGAACGTAAACAGGCAAAAGATTCATGACATTCCAACTCAACATTCCAACCTGATTGGCTCGTTCGTACCTGCCGAAAAACGCAACCCAAAACCACGACATAAAAAGTATCCAGTTGGCCGGATCGCCCCCTTGGGATGATAACGCAGAGTGTTGAATTCCACTCCCAGCTCACCGCCGTTTGTAATCCGCTTTGCGGCGGTTTTGGCAAAATATGTTTCGAAGACGAGAATGAAAAGCACTTTCACACTGAAATCCTCTGACTTTTTACAAAATAATATAGACGTTGCCTTAATTATCGGTTATACTGAGTTCAACGGTTTTATGGATATTTTTACTCCTTAAAGTGTCTTGCTGAAAATGGATTTTTATTGTTCCCGACAACCTGAGGCGTATCATTATTCCGGAGTCCGGTTATGAGAATTTTCATGCTTGGCTGGGAGTTCCCTCCTTATATCAGTGGCGGCCTCGGGACCGCATGCCACGGCCTGACTCAGGCCCTCAGCGACCTCGGGCTGGACATTATCTTTGTCCTGCCCAAGCCCATTGAGGTTTCGGAGAGCTCACACGTTAAAATGCTCAGTCCTTCGCAGATCCGCGGCCCCCAGCGCGAAGACCAGGCCGAAGAGCACGCCGGCGACGCAGCCCGCGTGGCGTTCCGTTCGATTGACTCGCTGCTTAAGCCTTATGCGACGCCGGAGTACTATCAGCAGCGAATCGATGAGATTATCCAGGAAAAAGTCGAAAAGCAGGGATTTGCCGATGCCGAGCAGAACGAGGCGATGCAGCAGTGGGACGATCTGGCCCATCAGTCTATCGGCAGCGGACAATATGGCGGGGATATGTACACCGAAGTCCATCGCTACGCCGCCGCGGCCGCCCGGCTGGCGCTTCAGGAAGAATTTGATGTGATTCACGCGCATGACTGGATGACCTATCCGGCCGGCATCGCCGCCGCGGCAGTGACCGGCAAGCCGCTTGTCGTGCACGTTCATTCGACCGAGTTTGACCGCAGCGGCGAGCACGTCAACCAGATGATTTATGATATTGAACATCGCGGAATGCACGCCGCTCACAAGGTCATTGCCGTCAGCTACCTGACACGAAACATTATCATCAGCCGGTACGGCGTTCTCGGCGACAAGGTCGAGGTGGTCTATAACGGCGTGGAGCAAAACACCGAGCATCGGGTGGCCTTCAACAATATCGGCATTCGCAGCGACGAGAAAATCGTCCTGTTTCTGGGCCGTATTACGATGCAGAAAGGTCCGGAATATTTCCTGATGGCCGCCCGAAAGGTACTTGAAGAGATCGAGAACGTCAAATTTGTCATGGCCGGCACCGGCGATATGATGCACCGGATTATCGAAATGGCTGCCCAGATGGGCATCGGCCACAAGGTACTGTTTACCGGCTTCCTGCGCGGCAAGGACGTGCAGCGTGTCTATGAGATGGCCGATTTGTATGTGATGCCGTCGGTTTCGGAGCCATTCGGCATTGCCCCGCTGGAGGCGCTGAACTACGACGTGCCGGTGCTGATCAGCAAGCAAAGCGGTGTCGCCGAGGTTCTGACCCACGTCCTGAAGGTGGACTTCTGGGACATTACCGAAATGGCCAACAAGATTGTTGCCGTCCTGAAGTATCCTCCGCTGCAACTGACGTTGCGGGAGCACGGTAACTTTGAAGTGCGGCGGCTTCGCTGGTCCGGGGCCGCACAAAAGTGCTTGAAGATCTACAATGAGATGTTTCAGCACGCGTGAGAAAAATAAACGGATTTAAGAAAGTGAGGGTGCAACTATGGCATCGGTTTGTTTTTATTTTCAGGTTCACCAGCCCTTCCGCCTGAGGCATTACACGGTCTTTGACCATTCGCCGCGTTATTTTGACGAGTTCAAGAACGCCTCCATCTGCCGCAAAGTCGCCGACAAATGCTATCTGCCGACCAATCGGCTCTTATTGGATACGATTGCCCGCAGCGATGGCCGGTTCCGTGTGGCCTTCAGCCTGACCGGCGTGGTCATCGAGCAATTCCAGAAATACTGCCCGGAGGTCATGAGCACGTTCGACGCCTTGGCCGAGACCGGCTGCGTGGAGTTTCTGGCCGAGACTTACCACCACAGCCTTAGTTTCCTCTATTCGCGCGAGGAGTTTCTCGAGCAGATCAACAGGCAGACCGAAACCATTGAGCGGCTGTTTGGCCAAAAGCCCCGCGTTTTTCGCAATACCGAGCTGGTCTACAACAACCGGCTGGCCGAGATGATCGAATCCATCGACCGCTTTGACGGTATTCTGGCCGAGGGGGCCGACCATATTCTCGGCCATCGCAACAGCAATTTCCTCTACCGACCCGCCGGCTGCAGCCGCCTGGCGCTGCTGCTGAAAAATTACTCCCTGAGCGATGACATCGCCTTTCGATTCAGCAATCGCAACTGGAAGGAGTATCCTTTGACCGCCGAGAAATTCGCCCGGTGGGTCAACCGCGTCAACGGCAACGGCCACATCATCAATCTCTTTATGGATTATGAAACGTTCGGGGAGCACCAGTGGCAGGATACCGGCATTTTTGACTTTATGCGGCATCTGCCCGAGGAAATTCTCAAACACCCGGACAACGACTTCAAGACGCCCAGCGAGGTGATTGATACCCTTGAGCCGGTCGATACGGTGGATGTCCCGCACATCATCAGTTGGGCCGATACCGAGCGCGACCTGTCGGCGTGGCTGGGCAACGCCATGCAGTCCAACGCCCTGCACGAAGTGTACAAGCTCGAGAAGCTCGTCAGGCAGACCTGCAACGAGGACATTCTTGAGGACTGGCGTAAACTCCAGACCTCCGATCATTTTTACTATATGTGCACCAAGTATTTCGCCGACGGCGACGTGCATAAATACTTCAATCCGTATGAGTCGCCCTACGACTCTTACATTAATTTTATGAATGTCCTGAGCAACCTGAAAGGCCGTTGCGGCCAGTCGCTTGTCACCCGTCCCCAGTCGGCCGAAAAGATCTCGTAGATAGAGCCACTTGCAAGTGGCTCGAGAGTAGTAAGGTGGAAAGCGTATAGCGGACGCGCAGTGAAAAACAGCTTGAACCAGTTCTGATCCATATCGCAGGGGTTGGGGGTGCGGGTCTGGATTTTGCCCTTCGCTTTTAGAGTCGCCGCTGGATTTGGGTTAGGATGTAGTGCTGCAACGCTTCATCGGGTCCCAGATTGATCCACTCGGCTTGGGCGACGACCTGGCGTTCGAGGGCCAGAGTCTGAACGCGGCGGCTGCTGTCGGTATATATCCCCGCCAACTGTGCTATACTGCGTACCGGCTGGGGCGGCAGGGTGAGCTTTTCGACGGTGACCATGCAGCGCAGAGCGATGACGCCGTTGTCCGGCTCGAGGACGATTTCCACCGTTCGCCGCAGGCTGTCGAGGTTGGCGTGAGCAAAGGCCTGCGGCGAGGCGTTGTCCCGTCGCCACAGCTCAAAGAATTGCCCCGCCCGCAGCGGACGGGTGCGAATGTAGCCGGCGTCAACGTCGTATTTGTCGATCGTAAAGTACATTTCCCGCAGCGTCTGCTCGGCGGCGTCCATCGCGGCGGCCTTGTCGTCCACGGCCGCCGGCTCGGGGCTGGCCTCGGTGCGCACCGCCGGGCCGCATCCGGCGGCCGTGATCGTTACGATCAACGCCGACATACTGATCAGGATTGGATATCGCATTGCCTGTATTCCTTAATTGAATATGTATCACGGCTATCTTGGCCGTGCTGCGTTACGATTCAGGTGGGATTATAGCGGCAAAACCAAAACTTCTCAATCTATATCCGCCGGACTGCCGATAAATGCAGTGTGGCAGTACTGATACCGGACAAAACATGTTGAATAACCAGGTTCAATCGCTCAAAACGAAGCTGGCCGCGTACCCGCTGGGCGAGACGGTGGTGCAGTTTCTGGACTATCTGACAGTCGAGGCGGGGCTGGCGGCCAATACCCTGCTGGCCTACGGGCGGGATCTGCGCGGATTTTGCGAGTATTGCAGCCAAAACCGCGTAGGCGGACTTGACAGGGTCACGGCGATAACGGTCTATGGGTATCTCCGGCAGCTCTCGCAGGACGGTCTGCGTGAAAACAGCCTGAGCCGGTCGCTGGTAGCGATCAAGATGCTGCTGCGGTTCGGGATGATGACCGGGTCGGTCCGGGAGGATTTCACCGACGCCCTTGAGGGGCCCAAGCTCTGGAAACGACTGCCCAGCATCTGCGGCAGGGAGCAAGTGCTGGATCTGTTAAATACCCCCCAGCCGGAGGACCCTTATTATGAGCGTGACAAGGCGATGCTCTATCTGCTGTACGCTACTGGCGCGCGAGCCGGCGAGGTGGTTGGGTTGCGAGTGCGGGACGTGAATCTGGATATCGGCTACGTGCGGTGTTTTGGCAAAGGACGCAAAGAACGCATTGTCCCGCTGGGAAAAACCGCCGCACAATACATCAAAAAGTATATTTGCGAGCAGCGCCCCCTATTGCTTACGCCTCGCAGCCCCGATGCGCTGTTTTTGTCGCGCACCGGCTGCGGGCTGGACCGGACCAATCTCTGGCGCATCGTCAAAAAATACGCACTTCGGGCTGGAATTCCGCGACAATTATCGGTTCACACCCTGCGGCACTGTTTTGCCACTCACCTGCTGGCCGGCGGGGCGGATTTGCGCTCCCTGCAGGAAATGCTCGGCCACGCCGATATCCGCACCACGCAAATCTACACCCACGTCGATCAGGACCGCCTCAAGAACATTCACAAGCAATTTCACCCCCGCAAATGAGCAGATTGAAGAATTTTGGCATTTTGCGGCTTGCCCTTTCATTTTTTATCCTATATAATATTACACTTAATTTCCGCGGAGAGTAGCTCAGCTTGGCCAGAGCGCTGCGTTCGGGACGCAGAGGTCGCAGGTTCAAATCCTGTCTCTCCGAT
>PXAQ01000128.1 GCA_003567095.1 Phycisphaerae bacterium | reverse complement strand
GGCGTTGAAAAAGCTGCGGCAGGAGGGGATGTCGGGGCATAAGAAGATACAGGAATATACCCGCTATCTGACGGTTCCGCTATGCGTGGTGCAGTCGCTGATGTTTATGCGGATGTTTGTCGGCACGGATAATGTCTACCCCGGGATGCAGAATTATGCGCTGTTTATGGGCGTCTTCGGGATGACCGCCGGGACGGTCTTTTTGATGTGGCTCGGTGAGCAGATTGACGAGTACGGCATCGGCAACGGCATCAGCCTGATCATCATGGCCGGTATTATCGCCCAAATGCCCGGGGCAGTGATTTCGGTGGTTCGTAATACTGAATTTCGCGTGGGTGTGGCCGAGGGCCGCTACGGTCCGGGGACCTTGGTGTTCCTGGTGCTGGCCTTTGTCACGGTGATTGCCGGTGCCATTTTGATCACTCAGGGCCAGCGGCGGATTCCGATTCAGCAGGCCAAGCAGATGCGCGGCCATCGGATGGTCGGCGGTGCCCGGCATTATCTGCCTTTGCGGGTCAATCACGGCGGCGTGATGCCGATTATCTTCGCGTCCAGCTTGATGATGTTTCCGCCGATCGTGATGGAGCAGATCTCGCGTCTGCGGCCGGAATCGGTACTGTTGCGGCAGATGGTGGATGCATTTATGCCGACGGCATTCACATATAATCTGGTGTTTATTATCATGATTTTTCTCTTTGCCTATTTCTGGACAACGATACAATTTCAGCCGAAGGACATGGCCAAGAATCTCCGCGATCGCGGCAGTTTTATTCCCGGGTTGCGCCCGGGACACCGCACGGCCGAGTACCTGGAAACCGTGATGGTGCGGATCACGTTTTTTGGCGCGGCGTTTCTGTCGTTTATTGCCGTCGTGCCCAGCCTGGTGGTGCAGTTTGCCGGTATCGATTTTATTGTTGCCTCGTTTCTGGGCGGCACCGGATTGTTGATTGTGGTCAGTGTCTCGCTGGATCTGGTGCAGCGGATCGAGGCCAACTTGATTATGCGAAATTATGAAGGGTTCAGTGAATCCGGACGGATCAAGGGAGCGTTTAGATGAGATTGATATTGTTGGGACCGCCCGGCGCCGGCAAAGGCACGCAGTGCAAGCGGATTATTGAAACCTATCAGGCCGCGCACTTGTCCAGCGGCGATATTCTCCGGGCCGAACGCGCGGCAGGATCGCAACTGGGTCAACGGGCGCAAAGCTATATGGACAGCGGCGCCCTGGTGCCCGATGAGCTGATTGTCGATATGATGATCAAGGCGATCAAGCAAGCGCCGTCGGGTTATGTGCTGGATGGCTTTCCGCGGACGCTTCCGCAGGCCGAGGGCTTGGATCAGGCCCTGACCCAGGCCGGCGAGAAGATAGACGCCATTGTCGAGTTGCAGGTGCCGGATTCGGCGATTTTGTCGCGCATGACCGGTCGCCGCAGTTGTCCCAAATGCGGGCAGGTCTATCACGTTGAGAACTTAAAGCCCAAGGTGGAGGGCCAGTGCGATAAGAGCTGTGGCCCCTTGGTCCAGCGTAAGGACGATACGCCGGACGTGGTCGAGCAGCGTCTCAAGACCTACCACGAGCAGACCGCCGCAGTGGTGGGTTTTTACAAGGATAAGTATCCGATATTGACGATCAACGCCGATCAGCCGATTGACACGGTCACGGCGGATGTGTTTGCGGGCCTGGAGAGTCTGGGCCGCTAGAGTTGAAATTGATGGCGATAACGCTCAAAAGCGATCGTGAATTGGAACAGCTTCGCAAAGCCGGATCGCTGGTTGCGAAGGTTCTTTCACAATTAAAGGAACATGCAAAACCGGGTGTCAGTACCGGCAGACTGGACGCGATTGCCGCCGAGATGACGCGGCAGGCCGGGGCCATTGCCTTATTTAAAGGTGTGCCGTGTCCGTACCGGAACAAGCCGTTTCCCGGCGTAATTTGCGCGTCGGTCAACGAGCAGTTGGTTCATGGCATCCCGTCCGAGCAGGTTGTCCTCCGCGAAGGGGACATCCTGAGCGTGGATTTTGGCGTGAAGCTGGACGGCTATTGCGGTGATTCGGCCTTCACCGTCGGCATCGGGCAGATCGCAGCCGATCGGAAGCGGTTGCTGGATGTAACCCGGCGGATGCTCGAGATTGCTGTTGAGCGGATGGCACCGGGCGTCAAGTGGAGCGCGGTCGCGGGTGAGATGGAAGCGTGCTGCCGGCAGGCCGGTTTTGCAGTGGTTCAGGAATATGTCGGTCACGGCATCGGCACCGAGATGCACGAAGAGCCGAAGGTGCCGAATTTTGTCAGCCGTGACCTGCTGAAAAACGACATTGTGCTGAAAAAAGGCATGGTGCTGGCGGTCGAGCCGATGGTGAATATGGGCACGAATAAAGTCAAAACGCTGTCGGACGGCTGGACGGTCATAACGCAGGATCGAAAGTGTTCGGCTCACTTTGAGCATACGATCGCAGTCATCGAAGGCGGCAGCCGGGTGCTGACCCGTCTTGATGACGACGATTATGATTCGAACGGACAGTAGACAATGGCAAAAAAAGACGCAATCCGACTTGAAGCAAAGGTCGTTGAGGCACTGCCCAACGCGGTATTCAAGGTGCAGCTTGAAAATGGGCACATCATACTGGGCCATGTCTCGGGTAAGATGCGGATGCACTTTATTCGGATTCTGCCGGGCGATACGGTCACCGTCGAGATGAGCCCGTATGACCTGAGCCGCGGGCGAATTGTTTTAAGAAGCTAAGCGAAGCGAATAACACGTCAAAGCGAAAGTGATACGATTATGAAAGTACGAAGTTCTGTCAAGCGGATTTGTGAAAACTGCAAGCTCATCCGACGCAAGGGTGTGGTGCGGGTCATCTGCCCGGCCAATCCCCGTCATAAGCAGCGTCAGGGCTAGGCATTGTTAACATTAGATATAATCAGGAGTATTTATGCCGCGTTTTGTTGGTGTTGATGTACCAAATGATAAACCTGTGTGGGTCGCGCTGACCTACGTCCACGGGATCGGGCGTTATTGCGCCAAGAAAATTCTTGAGGAAGCTCAGATCGACGGCACGATTCGCGCCGGCAAGTTGAGCGAAGATGATGTCAGCCGGATCAGCCAGATTATTGATCGGGATTACGAGGTCGAAGGGCAGCTTCGCCGACGGGTCTCGCAGAGCATTACCCGGCTCCGGGATATCGCCTGTTACCGCGGCATTCGTCACCGGCGCGGGATGCCGGTGCGCGGCCAGCAGACGCAAAGCAATGCCCGCACCCGCAAAGGCAAACGCAAAACCGTGGCCGGCAAGAAGGGCGTCAAGGAAATGCGCTAAAGCGCAGCAATTACAAAAACGGCAGTATTCAGGACACTTTATTCTATGGCAAAGAGTACGAAACGAAAAGTCAGAAAAAATGTGGTGCGCGGCATTGTGCACATCAAAGCGTCGTTCAACAATACGCTGGTGACCATTACCGACCCGGACGGCGGAGCGGTCTGCCAGGATTCCGGCGGGTCGGTCGGCTTCAAGGGCTCGCGCAAGAGCACGCCGTTCGCAGCGCAGCGTGCTGCCGAGAAGTGTGCACGGCTGGCGATGCGGGCGGGGATGCGTGAAGTGGAAATTCGCGTCAAAGGCCCCGGCTCCGGACGGGAATCGGCCATCAGCGCGATTCAGCAGGCCGGCTTGCGGATTTCTTCGATTGAGGACGTTACGCCGATTCCGCACAACGGCTGCCGACCGCGAAAACGCCGCCGCGTCTGATCGCCGCGTGCCCTGTTTGACATAAATGACAAATAGTAAATTATATTCATAGATGAGGAACGATTAAACGATGTCACGTTATCTTGGTCCATCATGCAGGCTTTGCCGCCGCGAAGGCATGAAGCTGATGCTCAAAGGCCCGCGCTGTGAAACGGCAAAATGCGCGGTTGAAAAACGCGAACGTAGCATGGCCCCGGGCCAGCACGGCTGGCGCCGCGGGCGCGCCAGTGACTACGGCGTTCGGCTTCGCGAGACGCAGAAAGTCAAGCGGTATTACGGCCTGATGGCAAAGCAGTTCAGGAAATACTTTGTGATGGCTCAGAAGGGTACCGGCAACACCGGCGAGATTCTGCTTGAACTGCTGGAACGTCGTTTGGACAATGTGATTTACAAGCTGAATTTTGCCCCGTCCCGCAAGGCCGCGCGTCAGTTGGTGGCTCACGGCCATATTTATCTGAACGGACGCCGGGTGGACATCCCCGATATTATGATCAAAATCGGCGATAAGATTACGCTGAAAAATTCCGACCATTCGCGCAAGGTGGTCAAGGCCCAGTTGGAGGCCAACCCGAACTTTCAGGTTCAGGGTTGGCTTCAGCTCGATCCGTCCAAGCCGATGGCGACGGTGGTCGGTCTGCCGACACGCGATGATGTCCAGCTTGCGGTTGAAGAGCAGTTGGTGGTCGAATTTTGTTCGAGATAAATAGTCGATATTAAATCAATGAAAGATGGCGGGTCGCAGAGAGCGCAACGGCTTCCGACACGATGGCCCGGACAGCCGCCGCTGAGAACATCCGCCTGAGATCAGGAGGCCTATGCAATGCGAATTACATGGAGAGGTCTGGAGCTGCCTACGCGAGTTGACAGTGACGAGCAGGTGTCAACGGACGCTTACGGCCGGTTTGTTATTGAGCCCTTTGAGCGGGGGTTCGGCACCACGATAGGCAACAGTCTGCGGCGTGTGCTGCTCAGCTCGCTGGAAGGCAGCGCGGTCGAGTCGATTAAAATCGCCGGCGTGGATCATGAGTTTACGACGATCCAGGGGGTGATGGAGGATATTACTGACATTGTGCTTAATGTCAAGAAGCTCGTTGTCCGGATGCAGGGCGAGACCACGCGTGTGATGACCGTCTCGGCCGATAAGGCCGGCCCGGTCACCGCCGGGATGATCCAGTGCGACCCATCTATCCAGATTGTCAACAAGGACCTGGTCTTGGCGACCCTGACCGAGGATGTCACCTTTGAGATGGAGATGGAAGTCGGCAGCGGACGGGGCTATTGTCCCGCCGCCGAACGCATTAATGAGATGGATCGATTTGATCAGGAGGTCGGGCGCATCGAAGTGGATGCGATTTATTCGCCCGTGCTCCGTGTTCGCTATAAAACTGAGGATACCCGTGTTGGTCAGCGGACCAACTACGACAAGCTCATTCTTGAAATCTGGACCGACGGAACCGTTACCCCAGATATGGCGCTGGTCGAGGCGGCCAAGATTTTGCGCAAATACATCAACCCCTTCATTCAGTATGATCAACTGGGTGAGGAGACGGTGGACGAGGAAGTCGCAGTTGAGCAAGACGAAGGCGGCGTTGATGAAGAGCTGGCGGCCAAGCTGGCGATGCCCATCGAAGGGCTGGACCTGACGGTCCGCTCGGGCAATTGCCTTGAGTCCAACAACATCCAGACCGTTGGCCAGTTGGTCAGAATGACCGATGCGGACTTGTTGAAGATCCGCAGCTTCGGCAAGACCAGTCTCCGCGAGGTTCGTCGTAAGCTGGCTGAGATGGGCCTGTCGCTGGGCATGACCGATATCGAATAAATAATCCGTAATAGAGTAGAACATTAACCAAAGGTAAGGTGCAGTAATATGCGTCATCGTGTAGCAGGACGACAGTTAGGTAGAACCAGTGAGCATCGTCTGGCGATGCGGCGAAATATGACAGCCTCGTTGTTTGAGCATGAAACGATTTCGACCACGCCCGAAAAGGCCAAAGAAGTCCGTCGTTTCGCCGAAAAGCTGATCACACTCGGCAAGAAGGGGACGCTACCGGCCCGCCGGCGAGCGATCGCGCTGCTGAACAATCGCGCCATCTACGAAGAAGAGGATGGGCAGATGGTCAAAAAAGGAACCGTCGTCGGCAAGCTGTTCAGCGATATTGCCCCGCGGTACCTGGACCGTCCCGGCGGCTATACCCGGATCATCAGGCTGCCCAAACGCAGGCTGGGCGATGCCGGACAACTTGTGCTGCTTCAACTGGTCGGGGCAGGACAGGAAAAGGTCGGCGAAAGCAAATAATGGATTGATGGCGCGGGACAGAAATTAAAAGCGATTTCAGGATGGGTTAACGCTCTGAATCCTGAACCCTTCAGGGATGGAGACGTAACGATGGCGGAATGTATTTTTTGCGAGATCGCGGCCGGACGAATCCCCAGTGCAAAGGTCTATGAAAACGACCATGTGGTCGCGTTTTTGGATGTCGGGCCGATCAGTGACGGCCATACACTGGTGATTCCCAAAACCCATTACGATCGCCTGCATCAGTGTCCGGCCGACGTATTGGCTGAATTGGCAAAGACGGCGGCCTTTCTGGCCGGTCCCGTCGTCGAGGCGGTAGGGGCCGAGGGGTATAACGTGCTGTGCAACAATGACGCCGCCGCCGGACAGGTGGTCAACCATGTCCATGTGCACATTATCCCGCGAAAAAAGGGTGATGGCGTCTTGAATCGCTGGCCGAGCTACACCTACCCTGAAGGCAAAGCGCAGCAAATCGCTGAAAAAATTAAGCAGAATCTTTAATTTAATCCCGCCGCCCCCTTGCGGAGTCAAAAAATTACGCTATAATAAACTATATAATCGCGGGGTAGAGCAGTCTGGTAGCTCGTCGGGCTCATAACCCGGAGGTCGTAGGTTCGAATCCTGCCCCCGCCAGTGACTTAAACAATTGGCTGCTAAGCACTTATGCTTGGCGGCCTTTTTTGTTTTTAGCCGTTTTTGGGGGTGCGTGCCAAGTGCGTGCCAGAAATAGTTTTCATCGCTTCTGAACTCGCTTTTCTTGCCCGGTCGATTAAATCATTGCGAACGGCCATGTAAAACTTGCGAGTAGTCTCAAATGAAGCGTGTCCGGCCATAATCATCACTTCGTATTCACTGAGCCCATACACAAACCAGTTTGTGATGCAAGTACGTCGTAAGTCGTGGAACGTCCCCTGCTTTATCCCGGCATGTTTCAAGATAAGCATAAACTGACGTCGGAAATTGCCCACCGGACACTTTCCCTGCCTGACAGTCCATTCCTCTGCTTGTCGAGCTTGCTGGATACGATCATAACGCTCCGGCGGCACAAACACATATGTGTATCCATCCGGTTGTTCGGCCTGTAATTTTGCCAGCAGGCTGACTACTTCATCGGTCAGAGGCACGCTACGCCGGTCAGTGTCTTTTATGTCCCATTGCCACGTATGCTCAGTTTCATCTTTTGGTGAAACATAAATCTTTTGACCGGCAAAGTCGATGTCCTTCCAAGTGGTATTGAGCAACTCACCTCGACGCATTCCCGTACACAAGGCAGTTAAAATAAGAACGTCCCACCTGAAGGGAGCGCCAATTCTTGAAGCCTCAGCGGCCCCGACCATCATCCGGCATTCTTCGTCTAAAAAAGTGTGTATTTCACCTTGCGGCGTTTTGGGCTTTCGGACAAAACGGAAAGGGTTTATTTCTAATTGTCCCCGTTCGATAGCCAGTTGGAATAACCGCTTCATGTTGCCGATTTTTTTGCCGACAGTAGCAGGGCGATTGCCATCATCCAGACAGGATTGAATGAATCGCTCACCATGCACATGCTTTACCGAACGGATGTCAACGTCGCCAGTCAACTTAATAAACTGCCTCATCGTTAGATCGTATTCGTCTAACGTGGCGGCTTTTACTTGTTTGTGGCTACGCTGTAGACAATCAGCTAGGAACACACTGAGCTTCATTGAATCAGGCTCTACGATTCCCATCCTCAGTTCGCGCTCAAGCTGTGCCCTCTGGCGTTCAGCTTTTTTTCGGTCGGCATGACCGAGCGACTTGCGAGTCCTTTTGCCATCCTGGTCTGTGTAATCTATAAAATATTTGAAAGAGCAACCGTCCCGTGACGGTTTCATCCTAAGTCCTACCAGCTGTTTCATTTCTTTGTCCTTTCTCGACCGTCGCTGGCAAGACCGATCCAACGGTCAATATAGCCAAACGGGATTTATTTGGCAACAAAATCATTTGGTTTTCTCCTCTTGGCACTGTCGATCGATCCACTCCAGAATACTTTTTCGAGGATATAAAGGCTTATGGGAAATGTAGATACACGGTAAGCCGCGCATCCGCTTGAGGTTTTCGATAACATAATTATAATCTTTAGCGGCACTGATTTCTGGAATCCGCAGGAATCCAATAAGTTCTATTTGGGTCATCAACTCCGGTAGACCGGATAGACCAACCTGTAAATTCTGATTATCGTTATTCGACTTTTTTGTTTTGTCCATGATATTTTAAGACTCAATACCGAATACCATTAAAGCCACATCCTTACAAAAAACAGGCGCAACAATTAACGTACTTTTTTTACGTATCCGACCCAAACATCCTATCCCTAAAAAGCCAATTTTTAAGTTCCTGTAAATAAGACATTTATAGACGACGGAATTGCATTAACTGTTGCGCTCTGACCGGCCTCTTTTTGACCGGCTTGCCCTGTATGTCAGACGCCGCCGCTGTTGCGAGCAGACTTCACAAAATCGCTGCCGTTTTCGGAGGGGTTGACCGCAACCGCAAGTTCGTAAAGACTTTTTTACCTTCAAGCCGTAAAGTGCTTCAAACTCCGCGAGGTGCTTTTTATAAAACTTATGTTCTCTCGTGTATGAATACTTGTAACCGGGATCACATATAGGCCATACGGCCTTTTTGAACCATCCACACGGAACTCTATTGGCTAACGCACAGCCGCCATCTTTGAAAACGCAACCGCTGCTGTCAGCGTTGCAACAATATTTTCTCGCGAATGCCGCTAAACTCATAAAGAATCCCCTTGAAATAAATATCGTGTTGATTTATTGCATTTTCCTGATTTCCCCTTGACAACAATCCTCAAGAAATCATCCATGACCAGCAGGTTCAATAATGTATTTGCCGTCTCGTGAGAAACGCCGAGCAATTCACCGGCTTTCCGACAGCTAAGGAAGAACGGAGTAGAACCGTGCAGGTGCTGAAGTTCGCGGCAAATTCCCGCCAGCAAATGGATCGGCGCAGCGTCAGGGTCAGGCCAGCTTTTCACGACAGCAGCAGGTGGCGCGATCTTTCCGGTTTTAAGAAGCTCAACAATCGCGTCCATCGGTTCGTCAGAGGCGGAAAACTTCACCTTTCTCCACGCCAATACAAAAGCCGCAAACACTTCAAAGAAGTCCCTACTGCCCAGTACAGCAGAGTTTTCCTCATACCAGAGCTTAACCTGCGAACGCAAAGATTTTGGATCGGCCTCACAGTAATCAGGTGTACCCTTGAGTACCCGAGCAAAATCAAAAACCCTCCGCGAAAAGTTCTTGTCTGAGAAAACTTTCTCATCATCCTCTGTTATATCACAATCATCTTTCTCATCGGTAGAATCGGTCTCTTCGAGAACCTCAGTTTCCTCAGCGGCATCGGTAGGATCGGTAACATCGGTTACATCGGTGTCATCTGTATCATCAACATCTTCGGTGTCATCGGTATCATCAGCGGCATCGGGAACATCCGTAGCATCAGTATCCTTGGTGTCTT
>PXAQ01000191.1 GCA_003567095.1 Phycisphaerae bacterium | reverse complement strand
CTCTGTTGCCGCAAGGTAACAACCCGCGATTGACGGTGGCAACGCACCACCTCGTCGCATGAACCTATTATCGGCTCGTGACGACCTTACAATCACGGAGCCGGTCGTTCCATATTTTCTTGTGCGTACTGAACATTTCGAGGACATGCCGGTGCGGCCTGTCTGCTTATGATTCCGGGGTTTGAGGCTGATCGGGGCAGTGGCAGTTCCGGTCGCAGGGGTTGGCCGCTGCGTCGCGGCGTACGGCGACAATGCTGGTATCGTCGGTCTGGCTGGCCAAGCCAACAAAGCGGCGGCGATAGCCGAGCAGATTGTGCACCAGGTGGTCGGCACAGGGCCAGCGCTGATGCTGCAAAACCTCCAGCAGCCGCCGGCGTCCCCACATCTGACCCTCGAAATTCATCGCGTCAATCAGGCCGTCGGTGTACATCAGCAGACAGTCGTCCTGCTCAAAGGGGACGGTCTGGATATTATAGTTCGTATTCGGCGTGATGCCCAGCACCAGGCCGCCTTCGTTCAGTTCGATGACCTCGCCGTTGCGCAGCAGGATGCCCGGCTCGTGGCCGCAGTTGCAGCACGTCAGCGTGTTGGCCTGCGTATCAATGCGGGCGATGAACAGGGTGATAAATTCGCCGTCGCGGCATTCATTACAGGCAGCGCGATTGAGCTTGTGGATGATCTCTTCGGTCGAATGGCGGGCATATCCGCCGTCGGCATAGGCCCGCAGTGTCCCGCGGAACATGCTCATCATCATCGCCGCCGGCACGCCCTTACCGATGACATCGGCGATGCCGGTGACAAGCGAATGCTCGCTGATCTGCAGAAAATCATACAAATCGCCCCCGATGTCGTAGCAGGGCTGATAGACCGCCGCCACATCCAGCCCGGTCATACACGGCGCTTGCTCGGG
The DNA here is from genome assembly GCA_003567095.1 of Phycisphaerae bacterium. Next base: position 8,626 of record PXAQ01000191.1, on the reverse strand, counting down.
AATCATTCGCCGCTGAATGATCCCGGCCAGACGCACCTGCTCGGCCATCTGGACCCCGTCCAGCGCCTGGCGATAAAGCCGGGCGTTGGTGATGGCGATAGCGCATTGGCTGGCGACCAGTCGGGCAATGCGGATGGCGTCCTCGTCAAACCGCCCCGGCTCGGGACTGTACAGCCGAAGCACGCCAAGCGGTTTGTCCTGAAAGACAATCGCCACGGTCAGCTGACTGACCAGTCCCTCGCGGATCGACGCATCACGGTAGTGCACGCGGGGATCGAAGCGCATATCATCCAGCACCACTGCCTTGCCCTCAAAGGCCTCGCGGATAACCGGTTCGTCCCGGGTCACCGGCCCCTTGTTGCGATAGGTCTCGCTCAGGCCGTAGGTGCTGCGCATTTTCATATCCCCGGCTTCCTCATCCAGCAGGCGGATCGAGCAGGCGGTGGTGCGGGTCACGCGCACCGCCGCTTCAGAGAGCCGGTTTAGAACTTCCTGCACCTTTAATTTTCCGGCCGCCAACGTGGAAATCTGGTAAATCTGCTCTTCCAGATGGCTCTGTTTTTCAATTTGTTGTTCCATAATAGCATATATTCCATCCGCCCAACGGCGGAAAAAAGAATCAGTTCGAAATAAACATCAAGCATCATAGTGTAATTGCTTTGGCGAAAAAAGCCATATATTTTGATGTTATATTTTTATACGAAATACATCTCTTTCTTGTGTTGCGTTTCAATACATACACACAGTCAGTATATTCGGGATACGCTGAAAAATTGTCATAGTTTCATGAAAAACCTGTGAAGAACGCCTAAAAAGAAGATGCGCTTTGCCCTAATAATTGGTCAAGTTCCGCATTGGCATCGCTTACGGTCTTGGCTTGACCGATATTTTTCAGGTGGCGCTGTTGGCGTTGCGTAAAACAGACAGGTCTTTCAGGGTCGATTGAGTCCAATCTTAGTGCTGCCAGAATCGCGTGGTTCAACGGGTCCAGCCCATCATCGGTCAATGCACTGAGCAGCACCGCCGGGGGCTGGGCATCCGTGCAGAAATCGTCTTTTTTTGCCAATAAATCGCTTTTGGTATAAACCGTCAGGCTTTTGCGCTCTTGGGACGTTACCGCGCAGGTCCGGGGTTGTGTGCAATCCTGGATATTCAGGATTAAGTCGCACGTGTTTAAGGCCTCAAGGGCCGTTTCCTGGGCAGCGCGATCCAAGCTGTTTTGTGCAGCAATCGCCGCATCCAGCCCGGCGGTATCGATCACTTCGGCCCGCAGCGGCCCGATGCGGCAGGTTGTCGAGACCCAATCCCGCGTCGTACCGGCGACATCCGAGACCAGCGCGGCCTGCTCGGCGGCCAGCCGGTTCAGCAGCGTGCTTTTGCCGCTGTTGGGCGGGCCTACAAGGGCGATCCGCACGCCGTCGATCAGATATCCGGCCGGTACGCTGCGCCCAAGCACCTCGGCGCACTCTTTTCGTAAACGATCTATATCAATAGACTTAGAATCAATCCATTGGGTCGCCCAAGCCGACAGCCCGGCGTATATTTGTCCTGCGAGCAGTTCAACGGCCGCCTGTGTCGCCGCCGCCGTCATTGCCAGGCGGGCCTCGGCCTCAATCCGCGTTTGGCAGGACGCGTTCAACTGAACCGTCCGAAACGCCTCGGCCCTCTGAAGCGTGGCGCCGTGACGCCGGCAAAGCGTAACGATCTGCTCGACCAGCAGCGGATTGCCATGGCAGTGCAGCACAAAGCACTCCGCCTGTTCACAGGCCACCACAACGCTGTCGATGATGGTCTCGGCGTCTTTGAGTGTCCCGTATGCCAAGTGCCCGCAGTCCGGCACGGGTTTGCTGAAAAGCCGCTGAGTGATCGCAGCGGCGCCCCTGCCCCACAGCGCGATACTGGCGATGGCCGCCATCCCCCCGGCGGTCAGGACACACACAGCGGGCGGTCCCAAGGACGTATGTGATTGTTGTGGATGATCCATAACCGACCACATACCCGAAAATGCCACTCTTGAAAAGCCCTTTTTCTTTTTGCTTTTATTTGAGTTTTTTTGGCGGATTGAGTACAATAGCCTAATCAAATGAAACGTCTTTATTGTTGAAACCAAAACCGTAAATCACTGGGTCACAGTCATGCCCGGTTAACTTGAGAAAGGGCTGCCAACATGAAAAAGCACTGTATCGTCAAACGCCTGCTGATCGTAAGTGTTTGTCTGTCGGCCGTCGTCGCGGCGGAAACGACGACCGAGACCGAGTATCTGGCCGTCTTGCTCGAAGGTAAAAAAATTGGCCACGCCGCACATACACGCACCATCGAGGGCGCCAAGGTCACCACCAGCGAACATCTGTCCATGACGCTGGGCCGCGGTGGGCAGGCAGTCAAGATCGAATCGACCGAAACCCACATCGAAACGCTGGACGGCAAGCCGCTTGGCTTTGAGATGCGGCTGAATATGAGCGGCGTCGAACACAAGCACGTCGGTCAAATCGCCGACGGTAAAGTCACTATCACCACCGAACTGATGGGCCAGCCCCAGCAGGTCGAGATGGACTGGCCTGCCGGGGCCCTGCTGAATCAGGGTATGCGATTGATCCAGGAGCAGCGCGGACTTGAGCAAGGGCAAAGCTACGAGGTGGATATCTTTCGGCCGGATATGCAAGGGGCGCTAACCGCCCGTGTGGATGTCGGTGGGCCGGTGGAAGTGGATTTGTTCGGGCGGATTACAGAGCTGACCGAGGTGAAGGTCACGATGATGGTCGGCCCGCAGGCAATCACCGTCACCAGCTATCTGGATGACAATTTTAAAGCGCTCAAGTCCCTCGTGCCGATGATGGGAATGACGCTGGAGATGATTCACTGCGACAAGGAGTTTGCGCTGCGCGATGACGACGTGGTGGATTTCCTGGACCGGCTGAGCATCAAGAGCCCCAAAGAGCTGAGCAACATCGGCCAGATCAAATCAATCCAATACGAGCTCAAACCTACCTGTCAAGACAACATCACTATTCCGGCCACCTGTCACCAGACCGTCAAAACCGAAGACGGACGTTTTCTGGTCACCGTTACACGGAATACCCCCCCAACGGATGCGCCGATACCCTATGCCGGCGACAATCCCGAAGCGCTGGCGGCACTGAAGCCGACCGCTTATCTGCAAAGCGACGATGAAAAGGTCATCGAGCTGGCCCAAGCCGCCGTCGGCTCAACCACCGAGACGCTCAAGGCCGCCCGTCAGATAGAGTCTTTTGTCGATGGGTACATTACCACCAAGGACCTGTCGGTCGGCTATGCCTCGGCGGCCGAAGTGGCCCGCAGCCGGCAAGGCGATTGCAGCGAGCACGCAGTACTGGCCGCAGCGATGTGCCGAGCGGTCGGAATCCCGGCCCGGGTGGTCTGCGGAGTGGTCTATGTCGATTCCTTTATCGGCCAGCGGACGGTCTTCGGCGGGCATATGTGGACCGAGGTCTTTGTCGACGACCAATGGGTCGGGCTGGATGCCACGCGGGCCCCTGGCGGTTTCGGCCCGGGACACCTGACCCTGGCGGTCGGCGACGGCAACCCCTCGGACTTTTTCAGCCTGGTCAATACGCTGGGATGTTTTGAGATTGAAGCGATTACGATTCAGGCAAAAGCCAATGAAACCGACGATTAACAATTTGACCTCTTCGCAGCAGCGTGAGGTTTTAAAGGCGCACTTCAAGCCGTTTGTCTCTGACCAGCAAAAGGGATGTCCCGACGGCCCGGTCGAGACACCGCCGCCGGCTCAGGCCCCGCGGTTCGCGCTGCCGCAGGCAAAAACGCTGACCTGCGGGCAAATGTCGGTGCGCCAGATCATCGGCCAGCGCCGCAGCCGCCGCCGATTTTCAAAAACGCCGCTCACGCAGGAGCAACTGGCGTATCTGTGCTGGGCCACACTAGGTATTCAAAAAGTTTTCGGTCACGGCCAGGCGGTCTATCGCACTGTTCCCTCAGCCGGCGCGCGTCACGCCCTGCAGCTTTATCCGGCAGTTGGCAATGTGGAAGGACTGGCCAAAGGTCTGTATCGCTATATGGCGATTGAACATGAACTGGCCCAATTGCGCCACGATGACGACATACCGGAGCATATCGCCAAGGCCTGTTTTGACCAGAACTGGATGGCCGGCGCTGGGGTGGTTTTAATCCTGACAGCACTGCCCTACCGAATGGAATGGCGGTACGGCCCTGCAGCGGCCAAACTGATCGCCCTGGATGCCGGACACGCCGGCCAGAACGCCTACCTGGCCGCAGAATCCATCGGCGCCGGCGCCTGTGCGGTCGCCGCTTACGACCAGCAGCAGGCCGACCGGCTGCTGGACGTGGACGGACACGATGAGCTGGTTGTCTATCTCATACCCGTCGGCAACGTCTAGCACAACCCGTTTTGAATTGACTTGGAAAGGACCCCAGCGATGAGCAGTACGCAATGTAACGGACACGAGCATCACCTGTGTCATCTGCATCGGAATGAAATCCACAAAAAAGACCCCGCCGCCTATGCGAAACTGGTCAGCGATCCCAACTATGTCTGCAAAAACTGCGGCCGTGTCGCCGCCGAAAAGTCCAGCCTCTGTGCGGCCGTGATGCTCGGCACATGGGACGAGTCATAATCCGCTGGTACAAAATCTAAAATTGGAGGCCGCCCGCACCTTGCTGCGCTCCTCGCCGCTGCGCTGCACAAAAATTGCCGCCCGGTGCGGACACGGAAACATACATCTTTATCATCGACTGTTCAAGAAAACCTTCGGCATTACGCCCCTGAAATATCGCAAAGACAAAGACACCCCGTCGCCGTAACGCACATAACCATATCCGCATTCTAACCCATCTCCGCTTACCACAACTCCGGGCAGTCGGCCGCCGGGCAGTACCTGGCAATGGGGCACTGGCCGCACCGGGGCTTGCGGGCGTTGCACACCGCACGGCCGTGAAAGACCAGACAATCGCTGAACCGCGTCCAGCCGCCGAATTTGCGCTTTGGCACAATCTCCATTAAATCAAACTCCAGTTTGACCGGATCGCTGTTGCCGGACAGCCCCAGCCGTCGGCTCAGGCGGATGACATGCGTATCGCAGACAATACCCTGTACGCCGAAGCAGTTGCCCAGCAGGACGTTGGCGGTCTTACGCCCTACGCCGTTAAGGCCCACCAATCCCTCCATCGTCTGCGGGACCTGGCCGTTGTGTTTTTCAATAATGGCTGCGCACGTTTTCTGGATGCTTTTGGCCTTGTTGCGGTAAAAGCCGGTCGAGCGGATATCGTTTTCCAGCTCTTCCTGCGAGACCTTGAGCCAATCCTCGGCCTTGCGATACTTCCTGAACAGATCCTTCGTCACGATATTCACCCGCGCATCGGTACACTGTGCCGCCAGGATCGTCGCAATCAGCAGCTCCAGCGGCGCCGCATAATCCAGCGACACCTTCGCCTCGGGATAGGTCCTGCGCAGTATCGGAAAGACCTTCAGCACACGCGCCTTGGCCGCGACCGGATCGACAATCAGGGAATTGACTTTCTTTGCCATGCCGCTATTGTATCGCCCAAACGGTTTTATTCAAGCTCCTTGAGCACCTCAAACAAGTCCTGTTTGCTGTAAATGCCGGACAGGTACTGCGGCTGGTCGGCCCTGTCGGGCAGCAGGATGACGGTCATCGGCACCGTGCCGGGGATGTCGTAGATGTCGCGCAAATCCACCGACGCCGGGAAATCGGCCAGCGTGGTATCGGCCAGCACGGCCAGCACGTTCTTGTCCTGCAGCGTGCGGGCTACCTCGGGGTCGCGAAATACCCGGTCCTCCAGGATTTTACAATTCAAGCACCAGTCGGCGGTAAATTTGATCAGCACCGGCCGCTGCTGATCGACGGCGTTTCGGATCACGTTGCGATCGTAGCCGGTCCAGTCCACAATATCTTCCTTCTGCGGCAGCAGCCCGAAACCGGCGACCCCGACCAGCAGCACCGCCAAGCCTCGAACCAGCCATTTTTTGCCGCTCGGGGTTGAAAACGATACCCACGACCCCCACATCCAGACCGCAAACGCCACAAACACCGCAAAAGACAAAACACTGACAATTCGATCCTTGGGCAGCGCCGACAGCGGGTTGACCGCCAGCAACAGTAAGGCAAAGCCCATCGCTTTCTTGAACTGATCCATCCAGGGCCCCGGCTTGGGGGCGCGGCTGAGCAAATTCGGCGCCGCAACAAGCACCCCATACGGCAGGGCCATCCCCACTCCCATCAACAAAAACGCCCAGAAGCCCATTAGCCAGTGCTGGGCCTGCACCCAGACCAGTACCGCCGCCAAAATCGCTCCGCTGCACGGGATGCTCAAAATCGCCGCCAGGAAGCCCATCCCGAACGACCCGCTGAATGTACTCGTGTCGGCGGTCTTGCCGGAAATCTTCGACGGCAAGGTCAGCGGCAGCACGTCAAACATAAACATCGCAAAGACCACCAGAAACAACACCATCACGATATTGAAAATCGGATACCGGTAAGGATCGCTGAGGGTAAAGACCGCCCCGGTCGTCAGGCGCAGCGCCGAGGAAAACACCCCCACCGCCACGAAAAACGCCGCAATCCCCACACAAAACGTCAGCCCCAACGCGATACGCCGACCGGGATGTTCTTTGGAGATGTTCACCATCCGGGAGACAATCAGCGGCAGCACCGGCAGCACACACGGCATCACGTTAAACGCCAGCCCCGCCAGCAGGGCCAGCAGCAGCATCAGCGTCACCTCCGCGGCCGACTGGGATTGCGTCAGCGGAGCCCTGTCCGGAGTTGTCGCCGCAATCGGTTCTGGCGCGGCCGCGGGCGTAAAATCAATCACCGGCCAGGCGTTCGTGTCGGAAAGGTCAAATTCCCCACTCAGTGTTGTCTCGAACGGCGGCAGACACAATTGACTCGTGCAGGCGATGCCGCTCAGGTGCACCTCGACGATAAGCCGCTCGGCCTGAGGCGGATACGACTCAATCGGCAAGACCAAGTAAAAATCGCCGACGTACACATCAATCTCTTTTTCCAGCGACGGCTCAAAGAACAATTCCGGCTCAGGAAACAGCGTCCGGCCAAAGTCGACGCCTTCGGCCTGTCCTGCGGCCTTCAAATCCAAGTCAGGGGCGGGCGCTGTTTCCGAGTCTGCGTAGTAATGCAAATCGTCCGTCCCGCTGAATCTAACCGCAATCGCCGGTTGGCCGTCAAATCGAACCGCTTCCAGCCGGGCGGTTGAGTATTCGTCCTGATGACGGGTAATTTCCACCGGCTCGGCGTACACCGCAACCGAAAACAAGGCAAAGCACAGCGAAATAAATCTCAATTTTTGTCTCAAACACATCGTCTATATCTCCGAATTTTCTTGGCATCAATTGAAATTATGTACGCCCACACCGGGTGAAAGTTTGTTCTATTATATGTCGAGAACTCAGCGAATCAAGATTTTCGAGCTCCGCCACAAGCTCGATTTGCCAAAAAAAACGTTAAACCCGGTATTTTTTGTTGATACAATTACTGAAATATGCTAAACTACAGACATATTTAATGGGGTGGTGATTTATAGCTTCAACGCTTTTCAAGCAAACAATGGGAGAGATACGATGAACACGAAAATGAGTTTGTTTCTGGTCACTGTGTGGATGCTAACCGTCGGCTGGGTCCTTGCGCAAACGGACTTCAATCAAGGTGGACAAGTTGATTTGGCAACCACGATCGACGGCAGTGTTCGGGTGGACTGGCAATCGCCGGGTGTGGCCACCGAGCTTAATCTACTTCCCGAAGGGCATATTCAGGGGTATCTGTCGGCACACCATAACAGCAGCGTCAACATCTTGGGCGGAACGGTCGGGCAACATCTGGAGACCAGCGGCAATAGCCAAATTTACTTGCTCGACGGCGCGATCGGACTAGATTTGGCCGCATATAACGATAGCCGTATCATTATGGATGGCGGCACCATCGGCTGGTATGTCAGAGGCTACAACTACGCCCATCTTGTATGGTCAGGCGGAACAATCGGCAGTGATATTTGGTTGTATGACAATGCCGTATTAACGATTTACGGCTCCGATTTTGAACTGAACGGCACACCGGTTTTCGATACATTGACGGGAACGCTCGGACGCCTGACAGGAACCTTGGACGACGGCCGTGCTATCGACAATGAGATTCGCCTTTTCAATAACACCCAAATCGCCCTGATTCCCGAACCGGCGACGCTGGCCTTGCTGCTGTGCGGCGCCGCGCTCATCCGCAAGACCTTTGGATCCCCTCCTCCGCGAACATGACAGTGGGATTGCCTTGGCGGTCGGCTACCCACCCCCAAAAAAAATGATTTTCCAAAAAATATTGCTTGAAAAGTTAGGAACAACTAATTAAATTAGCTGAGCCGAAACGATATGAGTACGACGTCCAAACAATTAAGTGCCTCTCTTGAGGATTATCTGGAGGCGATTTATATTCTTTCTCGGTCAGGTAAGGCGGCCCGCAGTAAGGATATTGCCGAGCACTTGCAGGTTGCGCGGTCGTCGGTTACCGGTGCGCTGCGGCTGCTGGCCGACAAACGGATGGTTCATTATAAGCCTTACGGGTATATCACGCTGACCGATCACGGG
>PXAQ01000183.1 GCA_003567095.1 Phycisphaerae bacterium | reverse complement strand
CCCGTCTTGAACAGGCCGCTTACAAGGCCAGCCAGCCCTTTTGTTACGGCTGCTATATCCCGGCCCCCACAGGCCGCTGCAAACGCTGCGGCTCGGACGACCTGATGCGCCACGTCGAGGGGGTCGGCGTCGAGTACGGCACCGACTGGATCATCAGCCACCTGCTCAAGACCAGGTTGCAGCCCGTTGACGGCGACGCGATGTTTGAGGACCTGCTGGATGAGTGCTATCCCGAGTTCCGGGTCGCCTGCTGCACCTTCAGCCCCTCACAGATCATGAAAGAGCTCGACCCAATCTGCTTCAATATCGGCGTCACCGAAAACCTCGACGCCCTGACCGAAGACGGCCAGCTCTACGAGCACGACGGCGATTACTACACCCTTGAGGACATCGAGGACCTGCTCGACGAACTGGATGTATAACCGCTACTTCAACACCACGGGCAAGCAGGCCAATTCCGGCCTGCTTGCCCCTTTTTTGTCTTGATTTTTTTAAAACACCAACTATACTCTTAATCGAAAGGACATGACCATGGGTATGACACATTACTGGAAAAGAGACGAAGAATTCCCAGCAGACGCATTCAAAGATGCAGTCAGGGACTGCAAACTGCTTCTGGCTGCGATTGACGCCAAGCTGGCCGGGCCGGAGTGCAGTGGAGAGCCGATTTTCAAGTCCGACTGCATCCAGTTTAACGGTATCCAAGGGCAGAACTGCGAACCCTTCTCCATGAAGTCAATCGAAACCCCCAAAATGCCGGGGCGCCCTGTGTTTTCCTATTGCAAAACAGAGGGACTTCCGTATGATTTAGCCGTGAGATGTGCGTTCGTTTTTCACTAAAAAGTAAGTGTTTTTATTTCGGCAAAAACATTCGAGATAAGGATGTTTTATGACACCGCAGGAAAAGGCACAAAGAGGACTTAGCTTGTTGAAAGAAGCAACCTTGGAAACGATTGAGACACATCCGGACGGCCTTCGAAACGCTGACATAGCTCAGATTCTTGACATCCGTTGAGATTACCTCGGCGGGAATAAAGACTACCTGTCGTGGTCGGTCCTGGGTCTCTTGCTTAATGAAAAACAAATCGTGCGTAAAGGTAGAAAATATTTCGTGAAAGTCGAAATATGAAATCCCTCTACCGCCACAAACGCAGCGGCGATATATTCGCCATCGAGACCAATGATGCCGGGCAGGTCATCTCGATCAGCGGGCCGCTGTTTGGCGATGGGTTTGACGTGGACTGCAATCAGCCTGTTTTTAGTAATCCAACGTCGTCAGTCCTTCCTGCAATGCGTACTTAGTCAGGTCAGCCAGGTTGTCGATGCCCAGTTTCAGCATGATTCGATGTCGGACGGATTCGATGGCTTTGGGAGTGACGCTGAGTATTGCCGCGATTTCTTTGGTTCCTTTTCCCTCGACGACCATTTGGAGCACTTCTTTCTGGCGCGGGGACAGTGTTTTTCCATCGATCGTTTCCTGTCCTGAGATAATGCCCACATAGTCGTCAGCCATCATTGCGGCCACTTTCGGGCTGAAATAGACTTGGCCGCGGCCGGCGGCGTTTATCGCCTCGATCAAATCATTCGAGACACGCGTCTTGACAACGTAGCCTGAAATTCCGACCTTGATCAGCTCGCGGAGGTACTGCCGCCGATTGTGCATCGACAGGACGATCACTTTCGCATTCGGGCAGATCTGCCGAATTTGACGCGTCGCCTCAATACCGTTTAATTCCGGCATCGTGAGGTCCATAATTACGATGTCCGGCTTATGCTGCCGGGCCAAGGCCACCGCCTCGCGGCCGTTTTCAGCTTCGGCAACGACCTGAATGTCGCTATCCGGTTCGGCTTCAAACAAGGTACGCAGGGCATAGCGAATAATCTCGTGGTCATCGGCAATCAAAATTCTTAAACTCATTGTTTATCTCCGTTACGAAAAGGAATCGAAAACAATACTGTGGTTTTTTTACCGGGCTCTGAGGCGATGGAAAAATGCCCGCCCATATGACGAACGCGCTCCTGAATACTCATCAGGCCATAACCGCTTCGTGTACCGCGTTGATTGAGAACGTGCCGTGAAAAGCCCTGTCCGTCATCCTGAACGTTCACGCATAAACAATCCTCCTGAAATTGCAGGTCCACCGCAACCGTCTCGGCTCCGGCATGCTTGAAGGCGTTCATCAGCAGCTCTTTGAGCGAGCGAAACAGAAATTGAAGCATGTGTTCGGACAGGTCCCGCACCGCCGAATCAATGCTGAATACATGCTTCATCGGGCTGCGGGGCGCAATCGTCTGCTCATACCATTCGACCAGTGCCGCTTCCAGTCCCACATTAAAAAGCGTCGGGCTGCTCAATTCAAAGGTAAACGTTTCGATGGCCTCGGAGAGACTTTCCAGTTCATCGCTGACGGCCCGCAGGTCTGTTTTAAGCGATGCGGCGTCATGGCTTGCGGCCGCGAGCTGATCGACCTTCATTTTGATCAGCACCAGGGATTGCTCGAAATTGTCGTGCAGTGCGGCTGCAATTTGACAACGCTGCCGCTCTTCGCTGGATATCAATTGCTCAACCAGTGAGCGGAGCTGCTCCTGATGAAAGTCCAATTCGGCTCTGTCCCGTTTTTCACGGGTCAGATCATGGCAGATCGAAACCACACCCGCTTCATCATTAAAACAAAACGGCAATGTCGTCACCTCAACATCGACCAGCCGGCCGTCCAGGCGCACCACACGGGTTTGGCGGGCCGGCTGCGTCTGGGCATAAATTTCCGCATCCATTAAGCGTTTGCGGGCCACCTCGACATCATCGGGGCAGACGAAATCAAACACCGAGCGCCCCAGCAGTTCATCGGCGTCCGCTGCGCCGACCAGGCGCACGGTGGCCGGGTTGACATAGACCAGTTTGTGATCCACGCTGACAAATACAGCCTCGGGCAGCAGTTCAACGAGCGAATGGAACCGCCGCTCACTTTCGGCCAGCCTGGCTTGTATCTGTTTCTTTTCTGTAATATCGACAAAATGACAGAATCTATGCAGTGGCGCGCCGGCCTCATCCCGCAGGAGCGTGGCCGATATCAATGTCTCAAAGACCTCTCCGTTTTTTTTGACATTGGTCAACTCGCCGACATAGTTGCCCTTTTCATACATTTCTGAAACTACTCTTTTGCCGTCCAGCGGGTTTTGGTGGAAATCGAAACAGCTTTTACCGACGAGCTCGTCGTCGGGGCCATATCCCCACATCCGATAGAAGGAGGGGTTGACATAGGTCAAATGGCCATCCAGACTGGTAAACGCGATGCCATCGATGGAATCGTCAATAGCCTGTTTATAAAGTCGAAGCTCTTTTTCCTGTGATTTGATTTGCGTGACATCCAGCAGGGTCATGATGACGTCTGAATAGGTACACTCAGCGCCCGGCAGCGTCCACCAGCGAATCTGGACATCCACCCGTTCATTGTCGAGCGTCCGATAAATCCCGCCGCCCTCATGCCCTGTTTGCCGTCCTATCAGTGCCATCAGTGTGGCGGTATGAGAAGGCAGTGCCTCGATGCCTGCGATCTTTGGAAGCGCACCGAGCAACTGCTCTTTATCCGCTGCGTTGAACAGGGCCGCGGAGCTTTGGTTGACCGCCTTGACGATGACTTTGGAAAAACAGGTCAACACTTCGTTGGGATGGTCGTCAAAAAACCGCTCAAAATCCCGAACGCCGTGCTGTTTGAGGTAGTCAAGGCGGCTGATGACATCGGATAGATCCAGATGCCAAAGCGAGATCGGCGCGTTTTCAAACACGGCGACAAATCCGGCGCACCCCATCGGGGCATCCAGAAAAAGCGGGCATTGCCCACTCATAATGTGTCCTGAATTGTCTTCCATCTCACAAATCCAAATTTTAAGGCCTGAGAGTATATATGTCCTGTATTTTTATAGATGTATTTGCCGCCGTTTATACGTTTTCGGCTGGGCATTGGTTCTACTAAATCATAGCATCAACTAAATACAAGTCAATACTATACATCTGATTTGTTAGTCACTTTTAGAGTCGATTGCCTTTAGTGTCGGGCTGTTTGAGGCTTTTCTTGAGAAAAATAGGCCGGGAAAAATCGAACCTCACAGCGAAGAAAAAGCCTCATTAAAAAACAGGAACTCATTCATTGATAATGCTTTGTAGAATTCCGATTTAGTGCTGTGTCAGCGGTTTTGGATGTACTAAAACGAAAAAGGGCGTTCAAGATGAGAACCGAAAAACAAAATTTTTAGACTGTTCCAAATGCATCTCACTAATAAGTGTCTCCAAAAAGGAACATAGATTTAAGTCCAGGTTAAAATAAACCTTAATCCATAATAGTGAAATATGCTGAATATAGCGAATTAAGGATGTTTTGTCAAGGTGGATTGCAAACATTAAAAACCTTTTTAGTTGTCGGTTATGCAGTGACCCAGAAAAACATTTACCCCATTTAATGAAAGGAAGGCAGTATGGCACAGACAGCAGCAACACCCAGCAGGGCCGCACCCGACGGCCGGGCACTTTCGGGCAAGTATCTGACGTTTACCCTCGGGGCCGAGCAGTTCGGCCTGCAAATCCTCAAAGTCCGCGAGATCATCGGCTATATGGACATCACGGCCGTGCCGCGGGCGCCCCACGACGTGCGCGGGGTCATCAATCTGCGCGGCCAGGTCGTGCCGATCGTCGATATGCGGGCGCGGTTCGGGATGGAACCGGCCGAGGTGACCGATCAAACGTGCATTATCGTCGTTGAGGTCAAGGCCGGCCAGCGAAGCTTCCACACCGGCATCATTGTCGATAATGTCTGCGAGGTGCTGGACATTGACGCCCAGGACATCGAGCCGACGCCGCAGTTTGACGGCAGCATCGACACGTCCTTTATTCTCGGAATGGGCAAGATCGACAACGCCGTCAAAATCCTGCTCGACATCGATAAGGTTCTGCACACCCAGGACCTGGAGCAGCTCGTTGAGAGCTGAGCAATGGCTGAATTCACCGAACATTTACTCCGGAAGGATGCAAAATGGGCCGCATTGTATGTCAGGAAACCTTTGAGATTGGTGTTAAAGCTATCGACCACCAGCACAAAAAGATCTTTGAGCTGATCGATCTGTTTTTCGAGACCGCCCAGACAACCCTGTGCCCGGAACTGGCCGTCCCGATTTTGCGCGGGTTGATTCGTTATATGCAGTCGCATTTTGAAACAGAAGAGGACCAGATGCGCAAGATGGATTATCCGGAGCTGGTTTCTCATCAGCAGCAGCACCGGCATATGCAGGCGCATCTCTCCAGAGAAATGAACCAAGATAGTGGTCAGTTGGACTTTAACAAAATCACGCTGGCTCTTTTTCTCAAACACTGGCTGGCTGAACATATAGAAGGTTCAGATCAGAAAATCGGACTATTTTTGAAACAGGAAAAACTTTTTTAGGAGAACGAACGATGTTTAAGAACATGAAATTAGGTACCAAGTTACTGTTGGCGTTTATGAGTGTCGCGACCATCACTTTAATGCTGGGCGCTGTGGCCTATTACGGCGCCATTGAAAGCGAGGCCTCGATTGAGGAAATCGGCACGGTGCAGTTGCCCAGTGTCGAGTACACCCTGGCAATCATGGCCAATATAAATGATATCCAGAGTGCCCAGCGAACCCTGCTGAATTTGGGACTGTCGAATGAAGTACGGCAAGCTCAGTATGAACAAGTGCAGGAAAGCCGGCGAAGGAATGACGAGGCCTTTGAAGAGTATGAAGCGCTGCCGCACTCGGAGGAAGAGAGACAGTTGTGGAATCAATTCACGACGGTGCTGAGTAGATGGGCAGCCCAGAACGACCGGTTTTTTGAAATGAGTCAGCAGTTGGATGATCTGGACCTGGGCGACCCTCTGGCCTTATCACGCGAACTGGAAGAGATACGGGGAAATATCTACCGACTGGGCAGCCTGACATCGGCTCTGATTCACCACGGCGAATCCTTTGAAGGCGGTGAAAGCCATCGGGACAGCCTGCTCGGTCAGTGGCTGGCGACTTACCAGACACGGAACACCGAAGCCCAGCGGTTGATGCAGGATATCACAGAGCCGCATCGTGAATTTCACAGTGCGATCCGTGAGATAAAATCACTGGTAGAGGCCGGCAACAACGACCAGGCAAGAGATCTGTATCGTGATGAACTGATGCCGACAATGGATAACCTGACCGGCAGACTCCGTGAGTTGCGCACTGTCGCGAACCGTTCGGTAGACCGGCTGCTTGAAATGGAGCACCAGGCCATGGAGGTGTGCCGTGATCTGCAACTGGAGGTTGACAGTGCGATGCGCCAGCTAACCCGGTACATTCGTGATGCTGCCGACGAAGAAGTCCGCGCGTCTCGCGCTCAGTCGGCATTCCTCAAGGCGCTGTCGCTGGTTGCGACGATTGTCGGTGTTACACTGGCTGTTGCGCTGGGCATCCTCATCACCCGTGCGATCACCAAACCGATTAATCACATTATCGCCGGCCTGACCGAAGGGGCTCAGCAGGTTGCAGCCGCATCGGGTCAAGTCTCGGCTGCGTCGCAGTCACTGGCCGAAGGGGCGACCGAACAGGCCGCCGGGCTGGAAGAGACCTCCTCGAGCCTTGAGGAGATGAGCTCGATGATCAGGCAGAACGCTGACAATGCTGCTGAGGCCGATACGCTCTCGAACGAAGCGCAGAAGGCCGGCCGGGAAGGCAGCGCCGCTCTGGAACGAATGAACCAGGCGATCAAGGAAATCCAGCAATCCTCCAGCGACACGGCCAATATCATCAAAACCATCGATGAGATCGCGTTTCAGACGAATTTGCTGGCTCTCAACGCGGCGGTGGAAGCCGCACGGGCCGGTGAGGCAGGCAAGGGATTTGCTGTGGTGGCAGAAGAAGTGCGCAACCTGGCGATGCGCTCGGCCGAAGCGGCCAAGAATACCGCCAATCTGATTGAACAGTCTATGAAAAACTCCGAACGGGGCGGCGATATCTCCGAAGAACTGACCAAGGTCTTTGAGCAGACCCAATCGCGGATCGAAAAGACCTCCAACCTGGTCGGCGAGATCGCCGCGGCCTGCGCCGAGCAGTCCCAGGGCATCGAACAGGTCAATACGGCCACCTCTCAGATGGACAAGGTGACCCAGCAGAACGCGGCCAATGCCGAAGAATCGGCCAGCGCCAGTGAAGAGCTGAACGCCCAAGCCGAAAGCATGCAGGGTATTGTCCAGGATCTGGTCGCGCTGGTCGAAGGCGCCTCAGGCCAGCGGCTTCAGGGCCATGCCATCCCGCCGCGGCGACAAACCGCCGCCGGCGCCTCCCGATCCAGCCTGGGCAAGAGCGACCAGACCTATCATCACATCGCCGAGGGCAAGCAAAAAGACAAACAGGCCGGCGGCCAAAAGCACGCAGCTCATAGCGCCTTGCCGATGGACGATGACTTCTCAGATTTTAACGGATAAAGCCTTTCCTCTGTACAGATGCGGTGGGCACACAATGCTCGCCGCATCTATTTCATCCAGATGCATTCCGAGAAAATCTTTCGATTCAAAGCCCCCTGCACAGGTATTCGAACACCCTTATTTTGCCTTCACCAACTCATCCCATCGCGTCGTATAGCAGGCCGAGCGGTGGTCAAACTGCGTTTGCCAGGGCTTTTGGATTCCTTCGGAAGCGACGCCGTCATGAATCCCCGCTCCGAGCATCGAATCCCCGGCCACCCGCACAAAGAACGTCACTGCCGGGTTTTTAAACAGGTGCTTATTTAGATCGAGCTTGCCCTCTTCATAATCCGCCGCCGGAGACGGAAACCCCGCCGTAATCCGGGCAATAAATACCGGCAGAGCACCATCGCTCATTTCAGGTTCAAATAATTACTCAACCTTTTCCATCGCCTATATTCCAGAAAGAATCTGCACATACTCTCAGGCAATCATTGTAGCATGAATCAGCAACGGTGAGAAATACGTAATCAAAACTGGATCGGTCTTACCCTGCTGACCACAGAACCGGAATCCCAAGCGCGTGACAAAGCGCGTGACAACGTTGCACTTTTGGTCTTCGGTCCGTCTACGGTCGGTGTCGTAAGTCTTTATTTTACGGGTGCTCGGTTAATATAGTGTGCATCCATGCTTCATGATGTAGTCCCAAAGCTGGTGCCATCGGCCTTTGGTTAGCTTTAGCGCTCGCAGTGCCAGCACACAACTGCCGCCGTCGTTTTTCCACTGCGCCCCGGACACGCACATCCGCTTTTTAATCACCGTCTTGCAGGCCGCCTCGGTTACCCCGCTGCCGATGGGCAGATTATTTTTGACAAATCGTGCATACGTCATCTTGCCCTTATAATTTACGTAGTAGGTCAGCACTTACCGGAGTTCTTCGTCCCGCTCAATAAAGTTTTTCCTGTCCAGATTGGCACGCTGCTTTTCGATCTCTTTGATCAATCGTCCGGCGGCCCCATGTTTATGTTTAAGGTCATGACTCCACTGGTCCTGCCATTGGGTTTTGTGGACGGTATTGCGGCCAAAGATCGCTGAGGCCGCTTTGCTGATGTATTCCCGGGCATGATAATAGTCCAACAGCAGCCGAGGCGTATAGACGCTCAAAAATGTCCAATTGTCCGGTGCCCCATCGGCCAATCCGATATACAGCGCATCGGGGAACTTCTCTTTGACCCGTGCAATCTCACGGGAAAACTTATCGTTGAATTTCTCTTTACCATATTCCGGTGTGGCGGCACAATAAATCGTATGCAGCCGTTCGCCCAGGGCGTCGTAAAAGGCAATAGAGCCGCACATCGCCTCGCGCCACCCGTCCTTATGCATCAGCATACAGGTGCCGTCCCGGCCCAGCGAAATGGAGCGAACCGGCCGTTCAAACACCGGCAACTCGTACTCCCATTCGCTTTCATAACACTGTGCGACAGAGCCGACGAAATCGCTGAGCTTTTTGGCGTAATTGCGCGACAGCTTTCGGCCGTTGTTTTCGAGCAGGTCGTCACAGATGGCCTCGGCGCCGAAACGCGCATATTTGCCCGAGACCATCTGGGCATACCGCGGGGTGGAATTCAGGGCCAAACGCCCGTCCTGTTCCAGCGGCACATAGGCCCGGCCGCCTTTGGAGGTCTGATAGGTATGACGCTCAACCTGGACCGGTCCATAAGGCGTCTCATAGATCTGGGGCGCGTAGGTTTTGACCGTGTGCTTGACGCCGTTGACGCGAATGGGTTCGCCTTTGGTATCAAACTGTTTGAGCATCGGGCCCATAGCCGCCTGACCGGCCTCATTGATGACGTCCTGAAGGGACTGCTCGTCCCGCAGCATCTGCCCGGTCAGTTCAAATGTGAATTGCACCTTAATGGTATTACCAGTCTGTTCGATCAATTGTGCCGGCATAGCAACATCTCCTAAAAAAGTTTCGAAAAGCTATACCAGCATTATCGGACGCACAGTAAAAATACTTGAATTTAAACACTATTTTAAGCGAGCACCCGCTGGATGGGACAGAGTGGAATACGGAAATTATGTGGAATGATGCGAATGCAAAGATTTTGCTTATTCCTGAACCGGCCACACTGTTGCTGTTGGGTCTTGGCGGCTTATACTTGGGGCGTAGAATTCCCCATTAGATTTTTATACTTAAGCGACTGTAGGACAACAACAGTTAACTCGCCGAAATGGCATAATCCGATGCAAAGTACCAACCCGAAAATGGCATCAAAAAAACCTGCGATTTTGAGCTTAAAATGAGGATTTTT
>PXAQ01000058.1 GCA_003567095.1 Phycisphaerae bacterium | reverse complement strand
CCAGCCGAGCCAAAAACTCCACGCCGAGTGTGTCCGTGAACAGCCACCTGACCAGATCGAACCCGAACAGCCCCACCAGCCCCCAGTTCAATCCCCCAACCACAGTAAGAATCATCGCTATCCATGTCACCGTGTTCAGCTTCATCATGCTTCCTTTCAGAAAAATGAGCTAACTTTACGACACAAGACTGCCGATTTTTGGCCAATCTACCTCAAAAAGACCGAGTTGTCAATAAAATTCTGCCGCAAAAAATAAAAACGCCAACTCTTTTCAAAGCCGGCGTCTTTTTATTTCAATCCATCCGGACGGCTAATCGCATGCCATATCAAAATAGTTGCGGGGGTTGTTGTAGCAGATACCCCCCACCATCTGGCCCAGCAGCTTCATATCCCGGGGCCACCATCCTTTTTCCACTTCGTCGCCGATCAGGTTGCACAGGATTCGCCTGAAGTACTCCTGCCGTGAATAGCTCAAGAAGCTGCGCGAGTCGGTCAGCATCCCCACAAAGCGACTCAGCAGGCCCAGGTTCGACAGGGCGCTGAGCTGCTTGATCATCCCGTCCATCTGATCCAGAAACCACCCGCCCGAGCCGAGCTGCATCTTGGCCGGTGTGACGTCGTCCTGAAAGCTGCCCAGTATCGTGGCCTGTACTTCGTTGTCTTTGGGGTTGATGTTGCAAAAAATCACCGTGCATATACATTTCAGTTACCCATCAACAGTTATCACCTGTTATGACACATTTCACATTTGACATTTCACATCAAACCACGTACGTCGAGGCCGCTGTTTCGCCGCCGCGTCCGGTCCAGTTGGTATGGAAGAACTGGCCGCGGGGTTTATCGACGCGCTCGTAGGTATGGGCGCCGAAATAGTCGCGCTGGGCTTGCAGCAGGTTGGCCGGCAGCCGCTCGCTGCGATAGCCGTCGTAATAGGCCAGCGCCGAACTGATCGCGGGCATCGGCACGCCCATCTGAACGGCCTGGGTCACCATGCGCCGCCACGCATCCTGGGCCGAGACCACCGCCTCGGTAAAGAACGGCGCCAGCAGCAGGTTGGTCAGGTCGGGGTTCTTGTCAAAGGCCTCTTTGATCTTGCCCAAAAAGACCGAGCGGATGATGCAGCCGCCGCGCCACATCAGGGCGATGCCGCCGTAATTGAGGTGCCAGCCGTAATCATCGGCTGCGGCCCGCATCAACTGATAGCCCTGGGCGTAGCTGACGATCTTGGAGGCATACAGGGCCTTCCGCAGGTCGACGATCATCTGGGCCCGGTCGCCGTTAAAGGGCGCAGCGGGCCCCTTGAGCAGCTTGGAGGCCGCGACGCGCTCGTCCTTCAGTGCCGACAGACACCGCGCAAAGGCCGCCTCGCCGATCAGCGTCAGCGGCTGGCCGGCATCCAGCGCCGCCACAACCGTCCACTTGCCGGTGCCCTTCTGGCCGGCGGTATCGAGTATCAGATCCACCACGGCGTTGCCGTCGGCGTCTTTGTAGCCGAGAATGTCGCGCGTGATCTCGATCAGGTACGAATCCAACTCGCCGTCGTTCCACTCGGCAAAGACCTTGTGCATATCGGCGTTGCTCATCCCCAGCCCGTATTTCATCATCTGGTACGTCTCACAGATCATCTGCATATCGCCGTACTCGATACCGTTGTGCACCATCTTGACAAAGTGGCCGGCGCCGTTTTCACCCACCCAGTCGCAGCACGGCTGGCCGTCGTCGGTCTGGGCGGCAATCGTCTGGAAGATAGGCTTGACATGCTCCCAGGCCGCCTTTGAGCCGCCGGGCATAATCGACGGGCCCAGCAGCGCACCCTCTTCACCGCCCGAGACACCGGTGCCGATATAGAGCTTGCCTTTGCTTTCCACGTACTCGGTGCGCCGGGTCGTATCCATGAAGTGGCTGTTGCCGCCGTCGATGATAATATCGCCATCGTCCAGAACGGGCAGCACCTGCTCGATGACCGCATCCACGGGCTTGCCGGCTTTGACCATCACCATCACCTTACGCGGCGTCTTGAGGTTCGCAACTAATTCCTCGATCGACTTGCAGCCGATGATGTTCTTGCCCCTCGCCCGGCCGTTCATAAAGTCATCGACCTTCGAAACCGTCCGATTGTAACAGGCCACCGTAAAGCCCTTGCTTTCCATATTCAGGATGAGGTTCTCGCCCATTACCGCCAAACCGACCACTGCAATATCCGCTTTAGACATGTTAATTCTCCAATTAAAAAGTTCCTAATTCGAAAGATGAGCTTTAGCCCATGATCGTCTTGCAATTCAAGATTCAATTTTAAACCTTCTCTTCCACACCCACAAGGCATCACCGGTCAATACAATCCCTTTGCTTTGGACATTGAATAAGTCGCTCATTGCTCAATATTATCCATCGTTGATAGCAGAAATACCACACACTATGAGATTATTTTTTACCCTTGCCGGCGGTAAAATACCAGCATTCTTTTAAAGAAAAACAAAGACTTGAAAAATTTCAGATCGTGAGCTATTTTACGACCATCCAGACTGTAACGATCTCGAAATAAAGCACTAATGATGTCCAAAGGCCCAATCGATTCCAAAAGCGCAGGCCAACGCAACGAGAGACTGATTCTCACGCTGCTGCGAAGACAAGGCAGCCTGTCCCAAGCCCAGTTGTGCCGCTTGGTCGGCATCGGCAGCTCCACAGCCAGCACGATTGTCGCGCGCCTGCGCGACAAAGGGCTGGTGCTTGAAAAAAGGGGCACCAGCAAACGCCGCGGACCAAAGCCGATAATTCTAACCCTGAATCCGCACTGCTGCTACGTAATCGGCATCGAAATCAATCCCAGCTTTGTGATGATCGGGCTTTTTGATTTTCTCGGCCAGATGACCGGCAAGATCCAGGCGCCCCTCGGCCCCGACCCTCAGCCCGACCACGTCATCGAGGTCATCTGCGGCCATCTGCAAACAGTCCTCAACGACCATTATATCGCCCCGGATACGATCCTGGGCGCCGGCGTCGCCCTAAGCGGTTCGGTCTCGTCCGAGGGTAAGGCACACCTGTCCAGCCCCATGGGCTGGCACGATGTGCCGCTGCAACGACGGCTGGCCGACACGTTTCAGTTTCCGGTTTCCGTTTACAGCAACCACGTGCGGCTGCTGGCTGAGATTGCCGCCGACCCGGCTCTTGAGGCTCAAAGTGTGCTGTATTTGAATGCCGCCAATGGCGTCGGGGCCACTGTTTTTCGCGACGGCAGGCTGGTTTATGGCGCAACCGGCCGCCACGGGGCAATCGGCCACAATGTGATTGACCCGGACGGCCCGCTGTGCGGCTGCGGCCACCGCGGCTGCCTGGAGGCGCATATCTCCGGCCCGGCACTGGCGAGCACAATCACCCACGACATCAGACGCGGCGCACAAACGATGCTTTCAGCAGGGCTGGACGGTCAGACCACCCCCGAAAAGCTTCTGGCCGCCTGGCCCCGGGCGGTGGCCGCCAACGATGCCTATGCGATCACGCTGCGCGATAAGGTCGCCCATCTGATTGCTCAAAGCGCCGCCGATGCCATCAATGCGTTTGACCCCGATGTCGTGATTCTGGCCGGATATGTGAACCTGCTGTTTGCCGAGGAATTTGCCGAGGCCATCGGTCGACATATCGCAAAGGCAGTCTACGACTTCGATGCCCGCCGGATTGAGATCCGACCGGCCGCCGCAGGCGACGACGCCCTGATCAACGGCATCTGTCTGGCTGTATTGCAGGACGCCCTGGAAGCCGACTGGTAGTCCATGCCACGCGCCGGCGAGGGTATTTTTCTTGGAATCTGCGTCACGACGTGGTAGGGTTATGCGGTACAGCGCAAAGGCAACCAAAACGATGCAAACCAAACAGGACATTCAGCGGCTTTTGGCCGGTGCAGGCCTGGCGCCGAACCGTCGGCTGGGTCAGCACTTTCTGATCGATCTGAATCTGATGAAGATGCTGGCCGATGCGGCCGAGCTGACCGGGCAGGATGTCGCACTGGAGGTCGGCACCGGGACCGGCTCATTCACCGAAGAGCTGGCCGGCCGGGCCGGGCATGTGGTGACGGTGGAATACGACACCGGCATCGGACCGGTAGCGGCGTCCGTGCTTAAGGCCTTTGACAATGTGACCCTGATTCAGGGCGACGCCCTTGAGAGCAAAAACGCCCTCAATGCCGATGTCGTGGCGGCGATTGAGGCGGCCCGAGCGCACTGCCCGGGACGGCTGCTGCTGACGGCCAACCTACCCTACAGCGCCGGCTCGGCGGTGATGGCCAACCTGATCATAGGGCCGGTCGTCGCCGATGCGATGGCGGTTACCGTGCAAAAGGAGGTTGCCGATCGCATGGTCGCCCAGCCCGGTCACGCCGCGTACGGCACACTGAGCATTCTGATGGCCGCCACAGGCCGTGTCCAGATACTGCGAAAGCTGCCGCCGTCGGTCTTCTGGCCCCGCCCGCAGGTTGACTCGGCGATGGTCCTCTACCGGCGCCAGGCCGACAAGGCCGGTCAGATTCACGACATGGCGACCTTCCGAAAAGTCATCACCCTGTTTATGGGCCATCGACGCAAAATGCTCAAGGCCTGCACAAAATTTGCCGACGGCCGTCTGGATCGCATCCGCCACTGGCCGACTATTTTTGAAGAGGCCTTCGTCGATCCGCACCATCGCCCCGAAGAACTGACCGCCGCCGACTATATCAACATTGCCAATCTGTGCTATGAACAAACGAAATAACGAACATGACAGGAAAACCCGACACAAGATGAACACCGCACTATCAACAAAAAGTGTTGCAATAATCATATGCCTCGCTGCCTGGCCCGTGACGGCTCTGGCGGCCAGCGGCGGCGAACAAACCTTCCAATTCCTGTTCAAGACCGGCGATGTGCTGTGGATCGCCGAGGATATCGGCGGCCAGTACGAACTGTCGGCGCTGCACCAAGTCGCTGTCAGCGGCGACGGCGTCGCTGCCGGCCAATCGGAGCTGAAAACCTACCGGCACTGGCAGCCGATTGTTGAGCTTGAATCACACTTTCGCACACGTCCCGTCGTGAAGCTGGAACCGATGGAAGGCGGCCTGTGGGGACAGTCCGAACTGAAATGGACGATTGGCCCGCCCGACGAGGACCCGGCACTGACCGCGGCCTTCAATCAGCATGTGTATGACGGCGGCAGCAATGCCGAAACATTTTATGCCGAAGACAACGCCCCGCCTAAACATCCCCCTGCGGTCGCGGGCGCCGAGGCCGAGCCGCTGTATTTTTCCGACCGCGGGCTGTATTTCAACTACACCATTGATTCGGCCTACTTTTTCCCGCGCAGCGGCCTGCTGCTGGTCTTTACACGCCAGCCCATCACAGCGGTCGGACTGGATACCATGCACGGCTTTATCGTGATGCAGATAAACAGTGACAGGCAATGACATTGCGCCGCCATAAACACACAGCCCGACATGTTGATGTTTCCGGCAGAACGCCTTTCGCAAGGCGGCGGCCCGTGTGGTTTGGTGCAAATCGAATCCTGCAAACGGTTTCCGGTGTTCTGCTTGCGGCCCTTGTACTCGTCCACAGCAAAAGCATTCCGTGGTGGGCGTTGGTCTATTTGGGTGTTGCCAACGCCGCTTCGTTTTTAATGTACGGCTATGACAAATCGCTGGCCCGTCGGGGTAAGTTGCGCGTCTCCGAATGGGCCCTGCACGGCTGGTCGCTGGCCGGCGGCACACTGGGGGCGATTGCGGGGCAGTTGTTTTTTCGGCACAAAATCTACAAACTGGGCTTTCAGCTTATCTTTGATGCGATTGTCTTCGCCCAGCTCTTGGCGGCTGTGTGGTGGCTTAACACAACCACCCAGACAGGCCTGTAAGGGTCTCAAGTGATACCCCGATACACCTCACGGCGATGGCCGATGTGAACCACCAAGACCAGCAATTGCTGGTCCCTGATCGTATAAATGATGCGATAATCGCCGCATCGAACTCGGTACAAACCCCTGCAGCCCTGCAATTTTTTGGGGTGGTTAAATGGGCAGTCCTGCGTGCCTGTTTAGTGTTGTGCTGAATCATTGGGAGCCATGAGCGTCACCACAAACACCAGTAGCCGCATGCCGTCTTCGGTTTGGGTGGCGCCGGCGATGACCGGCTTGCCCGGCGCTGCAGTAACATTCCCATCGAACGATGTTGTGGTGCGTGTCGGGGCAGCGCCGTCTATTGATGATAAAGCAAGGGTGTCTTCCGAATAGTTGTAGCCCAGCCGAACGCTGTCGGCATTGATGATCTTGAACCTTTTGATTGAAAGGTGTCTTGTGAGTGTATGCTTACTAAAGTGTACATGTTCAGACGGCCCAGACCTTGTGACCGGAATCGTTTTCTTTGTTGTTTCCCGCGCTGCGATATTAGGCTGGTTGTGCCCGGCATTGATCTTCAATCCTGACAATACACGCCCCTTGTCTTCGTCCCGCAAGGCCCAAAGCAGTTTGCCGATGGAAATGCCCGCCGGGTCGCGGTCAATAAGGTCCGCTCCGGCCTCGCGCACTGCCGCGGCCGTCAGTTCCACCATAAATGTCTCGACCAGCACCGTATAATCGGCATAGGGGCTTGCCTGCTCTTGGGCACGGACCGGACAGACCCACAAACCACTCAAAACCGCCGCAGTCACAACCGCTGAAACATAAAAATTACCGTTCCTCATCTGTTTCTCCTTTTTTTGGGTTGAAAGATAAAGTTGACTGATTTCTGACAGACTGATTACGGTTATCGCAATATCCTTTTAAGAACACCGGTTACCTATTATAATGTCGCACAAAGTTAGCTTGGTTTCAAGAAAAATTAAAAACCTTAGATGGTTTTCAAACTTTACACATTTTCCTTCGACCTCGACCTTTTATGGATAAAAAGACACTCAATATTGTGATCACCGCCGGTGGGACGCGGGAATATCTTGATCCGGTGCGGTTTATCGGCAACGCCGGCTCAGGACGGATGGGTTACGCTCTGGCACGGGCGGCGCTGCGGGCCGGACACACCGTGACCCTGATCACCGCACCGACGGCCTTGAGGCCGCCCAAAGGCGCAGGGCTTGTGGCCGTGGAAACCAGTGAACAGATGTTCAAGGCCGTCAAATCGGCGTTCCAGCCGTGCGATGTACTGGTGATGACCGCGGCGGTGTCGGACTACAAGCCCGAGCAGTTCAGCGGCCAAAAGATAAAAAAAGACTCCACCGAGCTTGTTTTGCGTTTGAAGCCGACCCGCGACATTCTTGCCTGGGCCGGGCGTCACAAGCAGGCCGGCCAGCGGGTGGTCGGGTTTGCCCTGGAAGATCGGGATTTGTTTGCCAATGCCGAGCAGAAGCTCTGCACGAAAAATCTCGATATGATCGTCGCCAACGCCCCGGCCGCCATCGGGGCGACCGCCTCGACGCTGCACATCAAAACCCGCCTCGGCCAGTGGCAGACACTGCGGCAAACCGCAAAATCCCGCTCGGCGGCACGGCTGATTCAAACCATCGAACAGCTTTTTGAAACGGCGTGATCATGCACGGCTCAATTTTCAAGACAACCTGGGGGTGGTTTGGGCTGCTGGCCTCGGAGGCCGGTTTGCGGCGGACGTGTCTGCCAATGGCCCGTCGTCAAGACGTGGAGGCGTATTTGACAGCCGATCTCACTGAAACACCCCGGCTAAATATCGCTGCTGACACAAGCGCAGAACTGATCCAGGTGTATTTTAAAGGCAAGCGGGTTGATTTCTTAGATTTTCCGGTGGATGTCTCTGACTTGACCCCGTTTTATCGCGCAGTGCTGGACGCGTTGCGGTCAGTCCCTTATGGCCAAACGGTCAGTTATACCGATCTGGCTGTGCTGGCCGGCCGCCCGAAGGCTGTGCGCGCCGTGGCCAATGCCGTGGCCAGAAATCCGCTTCCACTGATCATCCCCTGCCACCGCGTCCTGCGCAAAGACGGCTCACTGGGCGGGTTTTCCGCTGCCGGCGGCGTGATGATTAAGAAACGACTGCTCGCGCTCGAGTGTGAATGATGCCAGCGCTCAATCTTTGATGGTCTCATCCTGTTCGGCACTTCGCAGCGGCCCCAGCAGGCCGGTGCTTTTTCGCGGCGGCACCTGCACGCGGACGCCCATCCGACCCAAGTCCGCGGCCACGTCCGGCTGATTGTGATCCAGCTCGAAGCTGCGCCGCAGGTGGGTTTCGGCGCGGACCGAGTCGCCGCGGGCCAGGTAAAAATACCCCAGTTGCTTGTGAATCGAGGCGGTATTGGGCGCCAATTCCTGAGCCCGCTTATAGCAGCGCAGGGCCAGATCATCCAACTGTTCCCGCTGAAAACCGCGTCCCAGTGCCATCAACGCGCCGGCACTGGTAGCGGCCTGATTGATATAGGTATCGGCGACAATTTGCGCCCGTTGGGGATCGTCGCGGTCGTAAAACAGCTTGACCTTGGCCGCTTGAGCCCGCCGATGAATCGGGTCAAATCCGATCGCGACATTATAATGGAACTCGGCCCGATCAAATTGCCCTTGTTGATGATAGATTTTGCCCAGCTCATAATGCGCGTCGGGGTTTTCATAGCGGGCGTTAATCGATGCCTGCAACTGAGACTTTCGCGCCTCGGATACCGTGGGCGTATCGTCATTATTGGCCACAGGCGTCGTTTCGCAACCCCATAGCAACGCCGCTGCTGCCAAGCCGATTGTGATTATGCTTATTTGCTTCATACTTGCCTCCGCTATTTATCTTCGGGCATTTGAGTGTTTTTTGTGCACATATTTTTCGCAGTTGCGCTACTATTCTTAGCACTCGCTTTATATTTTGCAAGTAAAAAACGGTTCTGTTGTTTAACCGACGGATCGCCCAATGTGTAATTATATGTCCAGATTTTGGACTTCCAGGGCGTGTTCACGGATAAAGTTACGGCGTTTTTCCACATCATCGCCCATCAGGATACTGAACAGGCGGTCCGCCTCGCCGGCATCTTCCATCTGCACCTTCAGCAGCACCCGGCCGGACGGGTCCATCGTGGTTTCCCACAGTTGCTCGGAGTTCATTTCGCCGAGCCCCTTGAACCGCTTGATATCCATATCTTTGCCGCCGACTTGGCGAATCGTGACCGGAATCTGGTCCAGCGAGACAACCGGATAGCGCTGCTGGCCGTTGACAACCTCGAAACGCGTCGGCAGGTCCTCACCGGCGACGTTTTTTTGCATTTTGAGCAGATAATCGCGCAAATCCAGCTCAAAGTCCGCCTTGAGACGGTCGCTGATCTCGTTGAGCCGCAGCACCTCGTGCAGCTCCTCGGCCAAAAAGGTCTCATCTTTCTGCGCATCCTCGGGCGTTTCGCTCAGGTGCGGGATTTCCGCCAGCCGGCGCTCATACGACTCCTTGTCGTAGAAAAACTCGTTTTGCCCCTGCGTGCGCACCTGCCAGGCAGGCAGCCGCTGGCCATCGTAGTAGTGTTCAAGAAACTCCTTGAAGACCACGCCCCGCCGCTGCAGGACATAGATGCTACGCTCGGCCTCGTTGAGCATCTTCACCAGCAGCGCCAGCGGGCCCTGCTCGTACTGTCGCGTCTGGCCGTCCGGTTCGCGAATTATCAGGACCGAGCCGTCCAGCCCGCGGTTTTCGGTGTTTTTGCGCATCTGGGCCTCGTTGAGGATGTATTCAGGCTGCCGCTGGCCCTTGCGGCGAATCTCGTACAGCGGCGGCTGGGCAATATAAATACGCTCCTGCTCGATCAACTGCGGCATCTGCCGGAAGAAAAAGGTCAGCAGCAGCGTGCGAATGTGCGCGCCGTCCACGTCGGCGTCGGTCATCAGCACGATTTTTCCATAGCGGCACTTGCTCAGGTCAAACTCATCGGTCCCGATGCCGGTGCCCAGGGCGCTGATGAGGGTGCGAATCTCTTCATGGCCGAGCATTTTTTCCAGCCGCGCTTTTTCGACGTTGATAATCTTGCCCTT
>PXAQ01000120.1 GCA_003567095.1 Phycisphaerae bacterium | reverse complement strand
TCGAGGACTGCCGCTGCATTTTCCTCAGGGCGTCTTTGGCCTTGTTGGCCGCAATCGTAAACAGCCATGGCCGCAGCGGGCGACTTATGTCAAAGCTGGCCTGGCTGGTATAAAGCTGCAGGAAAGTCTCCTGAAAGACGTCCTCGACCACATCATGCTGATTGACGAACCGTCGCAGAAAGGCGTACAGCGAGTCCTTGTAGCGTCCCACAAGCTCACGAAACGCCCATTCGTGCCCGTTTCGATACTGGCGCAGCAAATCGGCATCGCTCATCTCGCGAATCGAATTTTGTGTATTCTCTTTGTCCATAGTACATCAGTGCCGCGTTGATTTCGGCAACGGCTCCTATTATAGATGGATAAGGCGCGCTTTTGAATGCAAAAAAGATAAATTCCTCTAAAATTGTATTGAACCCCATAAAATTGCGAGAATTGCGGCCCCACGGGGCGACACAGCGGAGCCTTATTCAAACAGCGGCGCCAAACGCCGTCGCTGGGCGGGGTCAAGGGTGTTCGGTTTGGTCCAAACGGCCAAGTCGAGACTTTTTCGGCAGTGGCAGTTCTCATCGCAGAGCGCGTTGCCGGATTGCAGCGTGGTTTCGATTAGCGCAACGGCGTTTTTTGTCGCCCGGTTCAGGTTGCCGATGATCTCCTGCAGCAGGCTTTTTTTATCGGCGGCCGGGTCGTGCTCGCGCCAGCAGTCATAATCACTGACCAGCGCGACCAGGGCATAGCACATCTGCGCTTCGCGGGCCAGTTTTGCTTCCGGCAGAGCGGTCATGCCGATCAGATCGCCGCCCCAGGCCCGATGCATCAGCGATTCGGCCCGCGTGGAAAATTGCGGCCCTTCCATGCACACATACGTCCCGTCGGCGTGTGTGACCGAGTCAATCTGCTCGGCGGCCACCATCAGCCGCTCGCGCAGCCGGGCGCAGCACGGCTGGGAAAACTCCGCGTGCACCGCCCCGAAATCCTCAAAAAACGTCCGCTGCCGGCCAAAGGTCTTGTCAATGAACTGATCGGCCAGAACCAGATGCCCGGGATCCATCGTCTCGCGCAGCGACCCGACCGCGCCGCCGGCAATCAGTGTGGTGACCCCCAGCGACTTGAGCGCAAAGATATTGGCCGCATACGGTACGCGGCTTGGATTAAACCGATGCCCCGACCCGTGACGATTCAAGAACGCCACCCGGTGGGCACCGAGAGTACCGACCCGTACCGGCCCGCTCGGGGCCCCGAACGGCGTGTCGATGGTTTTGGACTCGGCGTCCTGAATCTGCCCGGCCAGGGCATCGCCCAGCCCTGTGCCGCCGATGATGCCGACGATGGGATTGTGCATTGTGCTATCTCCGAAAAAGATGTCAAATCACTGTCTGGAGGCGTATTGTACCGATATGAGCCCAAAAAACAAGCCGCCGGAACGGATATCAGGATAGTGTGCTGTCGGCAATCTTGACACTGCCGGCTGGGGCATTATAATTTCCACAAACGATTAGGCTATAAGAGACTGCATATTGCTGGAAGTACTCCTGACTATCTCATTTGTCCTGCTGTTGGGACTGCTTGTCCTGACAGGTGTTTTGATTCAGCAAATCACCGCCGGCAGGCGCGAAGCCGCTGCGCAGGGCAGCGCCGTTTCACAGTTAAGCCAGCAGCTTGAACAGGTGCGCAGCCGGCAGGACGGCCTGAACCAAACGCTGGAGACCCGATTAAGCACAGGCCAGGAACACATCAATCGTTATCTGACCGACAGCGGGCGGACGCTGGGCGAACTGAAGGAACAGATCGGCAAGCTCAAAGGCGACAGTGAGCGGCTGCTGCAGCTTGGCGCCGATGTGCGCAGTCTTCAGCACATTTTGACCGCTCCCAAGCTTCGCGGCCAGTTGGGTGAGCATTCCCTGACCGGATTGCTCCAGACGCTACTGCCGGCCGGCGGTTATAAGCTCCAGCACGGCTTCCGCAGCGGGCGGGTGGTCGATGCGCTGATTACGCTGCCCGATTACAGCGTTTCGGTGGACGCCAAATTTCCGCTGCCGAGCTTTGAAAAGATGGCCGCCGCCCAGTCCGAGGACGAAAGACAGCGTCTGCGGCGGCAATTTCAAAGTGACGTGATCAAGCATATCGACAAGATCGCCGCCGATTATATCTGCCCCGAAGAGGGGACGCTGGATTTTGCCCTGATGTATATCCCGGCCGAAAACGTCTACTACGAAACGGTCATTCGGTATGACAGCGACAGGGCGGATGTACTTGAGCACGCCCTGGCCAAAAAGGTCATCCCCGTCTCGCCGAACCTGCTGTATGCGTACCTGATGACCATCGTGATGGGCCTGCACGGCCTGCAGATCGAAAAAGAAGCCGCCGCCATCCGCGTCAAACTCCAGGAACTGGCCAAAGGCCTGTCCGCCTTCCAGGGCAACTGGGACACCCTCGGCCGCCACCTGAGAAACGCTCAGAATCAATACGACGAAGGCCACAGACAACTGACTAAATTCACCACACAACTCGAACTGATCGAACAGCAAAAACCCGAGTAAACCCACATGTCATTCCGGGACAGTGATCCGCACCAGTTGCCCTTTTTGCAGTGTATCGGCGTTGGGCAGGCCGCTTAGATCGACCATAAAGTAGCGCTGGCAGCGCCCTTTGGGCGGGCGGGTGCTTTCGACGATGACTTCGACCGGCTGGCCGATAAATTGTTGTCGAAACGCTGTCTGAAGCGTCTGGTCAAGGGCTTGCAGCCGCGACGAGCGGTCCCGGATCACCGGGGCGGGCACTTTCGGCTCAAAATCAGCGGCTGGTGTGTTTTGACGCGGGCTGAAGCTGAAGACGTGAATCTTGGCAAATCCCGACTGTTGAGCAATTTGAATTGTTTCTTGAAAATCCGCCTCCGTTTCACCCGGAAATCCGACAATGATGTCGGTGGTAATGGCGGGGCGGTCCAATGCGGCCTTTGTACGCTGAACGACATCGACAAACTGCTCAATCGTATATTGCCGAGCCATTTTTTTTAGAATTTGACCCGAGCCGGACTGCAACGGCAGATGCAGGTGGGGGACAACGGTCGGGTACGTCTTGAAAACTTCTAAAAGGCGGTCGGTTACATCCGCCGGTTCGAGTGAACTTAGCCGAAGGCGTCCCAAGCCGGGCAAATCAGCCACCTGAGCGACCATGTCCGCCAGACTGTCACGACGTGTGCAGTCCCATCGTCTGCGGCGTGAGGTCGTTTGGCCGTAAGCGCCCAGAAAAATCCCCGTCAGCACAATCTCCCGATGACCGGCGGCAATCAGGCTGCGCGCTTCCTGGAGGATATTTTTTACCGATTTGTTACAAACTTTCTTGCGGATTTTGGGTATTATACAGTAGGTGCAGTATGCATCGCAGCCGTCTTGGACTTTTAAAAAGGCCCGGCATTGACCATCGTAAGAATCCAGAAGCGGCATACCGTTGGTTTCCACAGTAGCGCCGGGCGACAAAGATGACTGTTTATCGCGAATACCATTAGTTTTGTCCTTGATTTCAGAGCGATTTGATGGTTTATTGGAATTGATGTGCCGGTGGCAGTTTCGCTGAGAAAGTAGGATTTGCTTTAGAATCAAAGGCAGTTCCTCTTTATTCTCGACAATGAGGCAGTTTCGGTCCAGATCACCGAGTTCATGGGCCTGTCCGGCCGGCAGGCAGCCGGTGACAATGACCAGCGCGTTGGGATTTTTGTTTTTCGCCTGACGAATCGACCGGCGGCTTTTAGACGAGGCAACGCGTGTAATGCAGCAGGTGTTGACGATCGCAAGATCGGCGCAGGACGGCTCTGCGGCTGACACGAGGCCGCTGTGTTCGAGAAGCTGACGCAGTTGTCGACTTTCGTACTGGTTGACTTTACAGCCAAGCGTTTGTACAAAAAATGTTCGCATGAGAACCACTATAGCGATAAAACGCCCGCGAATACAAGCGTTTTCCGCGGCGTAGATGAATAGAGCCTTTATTTCAGGAGTATGCAGTTATGGCAGCATCGCATGGCGTTTGGGCCATTGATATAGGGACCAATGCACTCAAGGCGATTCGGATGCAGGAAGGTGACGACGGCCTTGAAGTGATCGGATTCGCCTTCGTTGAGCACAAGAAAGTGTTGTCCTCCGGTGAACTCAACGACGCGGAAAAAGATCAGATTCTTGCCGATACACTCCGAAAATTTCTGGACGAAAACGACATCGGCAATGAAGAAGTAGCCATTTCCATCCCCGGTCAGAGTAGCTTTGCACGGTTTATCAAGCTGCCCCCCGTTGAAGCCAAAAAGATACCGGAAGTTATCCGTTTTGAAGCTGTCCAGCAGATTCCCTTCGATATCAATGAGGTCGAATGGGATTGGCAGTTGATGGACAATCCCGACAGCCCCGACAAAGAAGTAGGTATTTTTGCGATCAAAAACGAAGTGATCTCCGAGGTGCTGGATCATTTCGCACAAGAAAATATGCGTATCTCCTGTGTCCAGATTTCGCCAATGGCGCTGTACAATTACGCCTGCTATGATCGCGCTGAAGAGCTTGCCAAGTCGTCCGACAAGGCGGTGGTGATTATGGACATGGGGGCCGAAAATACGACCCTGGTGATCTGCACACGCAACACGGTCTGGCAGCGCAACATCCGCATCGGCGGCAACACCTTCACCGAGGCCATCGCTGACGCATTCAAATTGAGCTTTCAAAAAGCTGAGAAAGTCAAACGCACCGCGCCGGTCAGCAAGCATATGCGCCAGATCTACACGGCGATGAAACCGGTCTATACCGAGCTGGGAAGCGAGCTTCAGCGCAGCCTGGGCTTTTACAGCAGCAGCAGTCAGGGACGCAACAAAACCTTTACTCATATGATTGCCACCGGCGGGGGGATGAAGCTGCAGGGACTTTCCAAATACCTCCAGCAAACGCTCGGCACGACGGTGGTCAAGCCTGATTCGTTTAAAAAGCTTCACGTCTCGCCGGAGGTGTCCAGCGCTAAGTTTCACGAAAATGTGTCGGATTTTCCCGCGGTGTACGGCTTGGGCCTCCAGTTGCTCGGCCATGCCCGGATTCAAACCAACCTGCTGCCCAAGAAAATCGCCCGGGCGATGGCCTGGTCACAAAAAGCGAAGATCTTGTCTGTCGCGGCGAGCTTTCTGGTGGTGGTCATGCTGCTGGGCGCCGGTCGGGCGTTTCGCGAAAGGCAGTTGTATGAGGCCAATGCGACAGCGCGCCGGGAAGTTGCTTCAATTGTTCGTCAGGCCCAGGATGTGCGAAGTCAGGTCTCCCAGCAGGAAGGTCGCAAGGCTCCCTTGCTCGAACGGGTCGAGGCTGCCAAAGACTTGTTTAATCACCGTGACGTCATCCCGCTTTTGAACGAAACGATACTCGGGTGTCTGCCGAATGCCGACAATACGCCTGATCAGGCTCAGTTGTTTGAGGCGTTCCGCAGCGGTGATGTCGAGGCGGTGGTGGATATTCCGCGCAACCAGCGCAAGCAAATGTTCCTGACCCGTGTGATGATTGAACCGGCTCAGGATGTATCGCAAAGCGCGTTTCCGGAGGCCGAACGAGGCGCCTCTCGGCGTGACAGGGCCCCGGCACGGACTGGCGGCTGGGGAGAGCCAGAAGAAATGCAGATGAGGGAAATGACGGGGATCAGGCGAATGTCGCCGGACAGAGACAGAGGACGTCCGAGCCGACCGGACGTCTCCGACCAGCCAGCTGAACACAAAGCCGGGTTCGTCCTGCTTATCGAGGGATACAGTCCGTATGAGCGGATTTCCGAGTTGCTCGATCCGACCGGTGTAAGCGGTGACCCAAGCCGATGGGGCGTGATCACGCGGTTTGCAAATTTGGACGAGATCATGCCGGATAGACCGTTTGAACTCTATGAACAGGGCAATATCGCGCATTTCAAGGTGGAAACCGGACGGGTTGATCTGCAGTCGTCGGATATGCCCGCCGGCATCGGGGTGCTCAAAGAAGTCCAGCGAGTGCCCGAAGAGTTGACCGATACCCGACGAACAACGCGAACAACGGGAATGGGGCGTACGCAAGACCGCATCACCACCGAAGAGGTCCTGATCGACCCGATGACCCAGGAAGAAATCAGCCGGACCTTTGACATTTATACCCACCAGGATATTGCGCAGGACCCGGAGCTGACCGACCGGGATTTGGGCAGGATAAAATTTACCGACTACGGTGATCAGCGTATGATTGACCGGGACCACTGGTTTCGTATTCAGGCGAAGTTTGTCTGGAAAGACGCCCCTGCTGATGAGGCTGCTGCGGCAGACCAGAGGCAGGATTCATATATGATGTTTTAACCCGAACAGGAGATTCGAATGGGATTTATTAAGGCATTTTTGAAAAAATACGCCGCGCTTCTGCCGCCGGCGGGATTGGTGCTGTTTGCGATACTGCTACTGCCGCCGGTACTATGGCTTGGCGGCCGGGTCAGCGCGAATATGCAAGACAGCGTCCGTGAGGCTCAGACGCTTCGTTCCCTGATGCAGGACGTTCCGCCTGCAGACAAACCCGCTGTCCTTGAGGCGTATATGAATCGACTTGAAAGCGACGTTGAGCAGATCGAGGCGCTGCTCAAACACAGCAGTCAGCGTGAACTGGTTGCGTACAATATTTTCCCCGCGCCAGTGGAACGGTCTTCCCAGATTTTTGCGGAATATGGCGAGCAGTATGTCCAAGCTGTCGACGATCTGCTCAGTTCTATCAACGCGCGCGACGCTCCAAGCGAGTCGGAAATACGTGCACGCACCGGCACCGGGCGCACCCAGACACGCACTGGAATGACGACGACCCGCCGCACGGCCGAAGAGGATCCGATGGTTGATGCCCTGTGTCGGGCCCGGGCCGAAAGTATCTCAGTTTATGCCAACCCCGCGTCATTTGCGTGGTATGATTTCTGGAAGCAATTTGAATTCGAAGGAACGGATGATGCGCTGACCGATTGCTGGCATTCCCAAGTTGCGCTGTGGATTTTTGAGGACGTTGTGCAAAGCATTGAGGCGATCAATGCCGGCTCTTCGAAGGTGTCCACCTCGCCGGTAAAACGGTTGCTGGGTGTTGGCTTCAGCGGGCCGGTTCAAGTCCTTGGCGAACGTCGGCGAGGGTCGATGTTTCAGCCCACGACAACGCGAGGCAGGACGCAAACAGCCGGTCGCGACATGCTCAACTACGTTTCCGATACAACCCCAAGCAAGTTTGTGGATACGGCCTGGACCGGCCGCGTCAACGGCCCGGATTACGACGTTGTGCATTTTGCGGTATCGGTGATCATCGACAACCGGTACGTTCTTGAATTTATGCGCGAGTTGAGCAGCGGCAAAGAGCATTCGTTTTTCGAGGATTTCGATCCGGACGGGCCCCGACGTCAATCCAGCCGCAATCAGATATCGATTCTCAACAACAGTATCCATGTGGTGCAAAAGGACGATCCCGTCCATGCATTGTATCGCTATGGTGACGGCGCGGTCATGCGACTTGATTTGGCCTGTGAGTACCTGCTGCGTCGGGACGGTTACGATATGATCAAGCCGGATCCTGTCTTGAAGCAGCTTGGTCAGGATGAACCGGCCAGCGATAGCGATATGGGGGCGCCGGCCGGCGGCGGGTTTGGGATGTTTTGATCGTGGCGATATGCCGGATGAGCGTTTAAAACAGGATGACAAATAGAGTCAGAGAGACGACTATGAGCAAGAAAAAAAACATACTCGCGGCCCTTGAGGCCCATGCGGACAAAATCATCGTCGGCGTGATCGGTGTCATCGGTATGTATCTGCTGTGGGCACTGGTCATCAGTAATCCGTACGCCGAGTCTGTGCAGGGGCGCCGGCTTGGTCCCGGCCAGATCGACACCTCCAATCGGCGCGAAGCGCAGCAGCTTGAGGAGGCCTTAAACAGGCCTGCTGATCGTCTGGCTTATGATATTCGGGTTGTCGATGAACTTCAGGAGCTTTTTCAATCGCCGCTGTCACATGTGGCAACCAACATCGCTGTTCCCTTTCCCGGCGTAGGGGAGGTGGTCTTTGATGACGATCGAGTCTATCCGGTGCCGGAGATTACCCCTCTTCGAGATGTTAAAGTCGCGCACGTGCGGGGGGCGGTGCACAAGCCGGTTGATGAAATAGGGCCGGACACCCCATACGGCAACGTTGAGACCGAGTTGGCTGACCTTGATTTTGTGACGATTGGGGCGCGTGTTGATCTTGAAACCCTCTACCGGAATTTTCAGCAGTCTTTCATGGGGCCGCGTTTGAATGCCGCCTGGCGTGAACCGGCCTTTGCCCAGCCGGTCTTTGCGCGCCTGGAACTGCAGCGGCGCCGGCAGCACGATGACGGGACGTGGCAGCAATGGCAAACAGTGCCGCGCTACCGTCTACAACCCTTCCACCGGTTATTTGGACAAACACCCACGACCCTGGATGAAATGGAGATCGGCGACGTGATGATGTGGCGTCGGCAATATGAGGACATGCGTGTCCAGGCGAGCCTGCTGCAGCCGACGCCTTATGATTTTGCCTCCTTGCAGATGGACTGGCTGCCTCCGCAATATTGGGACGAAGCACAGACATTGCTCAAACGACAGGACGATGAGCGCCGCCGCCAGGAGCGTGAACAGCGCCTGGACGCACGCAGCCCCGATGACTCCAGAGATGCGCGTCGGACGACACAAACACGTCGACGCCAAACGCCGCAGATGCAGGATCCGATGCGAGTGCAGACGCCCCAGCGCACCGATCGACGCCGTGAAGAACGCACCCTGGATGATATTATACAGGACTGGCAGAGCGAGCAGATTGATGAGGATACACAGCTTGACAGACTGCGTGAACCGTTGCTCGTCTGGGCCCACGACGACACCGCCGAGCCCGGCGCCGCCTACCAGTACCGAATCCGTTTTGGCGTCTTTAATCCGATCGCCGGACGCAACTGGTTTGGCCAGGATCAGCAGCATTTCAGGGATCAGATTGTGTTGTGGAGTGATTTCTCAGAACCCACGGCAACCGTTTCTGTTCCCAGAATGAAACATCTGTTTCCACTGGAAGTCTTGGCCGGCGACATAGAAAGCGGCGTGAAAGTTGATGTTGCCCGGTATTACAGGGGACAGTGGCGCACTTGGGAGTTTGATGTCTTCCCCGGCCAGATGATCGGTCAATTGGTGGAAGAGTACACACCTCCTGAACAGCCCGCTGCCCGGCGGCGTCCGACGATGGACGGCATGGGTATGTGGACAGAGGGCACAACCTCCGGCACGGGTGCAGCCCCGCAGGAATTGGCGGTTGATTTTGCGACGTCGTATATGCTTGTCGACGTCGATAATCGGGTTGCCTGGCAGGGTACGCGGCAATCGGAGTTGGCAAAAATGCTTTATCATGGGCCGCACGAGTCACTGCTGGCAATGTCGGTTGGCACTAGAAACTGGCCCTCGGAGTTGAGCCAGGAGTATCGTCAAATTAAGGATGCCGAACGGGATGCCGTGCTTTTGGACAGAACGCTTGAAGGGATGCAGGGAGGTACGGATATTCGGTCGGCACCAGAAACTGGCCCTCGGAGTTGAGCCAGGAGTATCGGCAAATTAAGGATGCCGTACGGGATGCCGTGCTTTTGGACAGATCGCGTGAAGGGATGCAGCGAGATATGGATATGGATCAGATGATGTTTGAGATGATGTTTGAGATGTGATGATGTATTGACCACGGCGCTTTTGGCAATTTCAGCCCAGGCCGTTCGGTACTGACCGCAGTTTCAGCGGACGACGTGTTGAGGGCGCTTTGCCGGGAAATTGGACGCTCAACGGGAGCGGTTTTCCGGGCAGGGTGTCGAAGTAATTGTCAGACAATATCCCTTTCTCAGGGGCACTAAGCACCGTATCGCGGATCAGTGTCTTCGATGTCAGAACAACCGTCCAGGACGACGCTGACTGTGCCTCTATCTTTATGTCCACAGCCGCCCGGGGCCAGTCGATGTGTTTATCCGGCAGGTAAAAAAAACGGTTTTCAGCGACCGTCCCCGAGTCCGTAATGACCTCGAGCTGCAGGAGGTTGCGGTTCGAGGTCATTACGGACTCGGGGACGGTC
>PXAQ01000184.1 GCA_003567095.1 Phycisphaerae bacterium | reverse complement strand
CGGCCAAACACACGACATTCCCGTCGAGGTTGACCGCCTCAGCGATTCGCTGGCGGCTCTGCTACAGCGCTACCTCCAGCAGCCCGAGAGCCAGGATATCTCCCCGCCGGTCGTATTGAACACTATCGAGAAAGTAGGCTATGCCGTCTGGACCCTGCTGGACGATCTTTACGCGATGGTGGCCTTTTTCGGCCACCTGTGCCTGGCGACGCTGTCGACAGTACTTCATCCCGGCCGTTTTCGCGTGGGCGATTTTTTCCGCACCTGTGAGCTGGCCGGGGCCAACGCGGTCGGCATTACCGGTCTGCTGGGCTTTTTATTTGGACTGATTATGGCCTTCAGTTCGGCGATGCCGCTGCGTCAGTTCGGCGTGGAAGTGTATGTATCGGACTTGGTCGCCATTGCCCTGGTGCGGGTTCTGGGCCCGTTTATCACCGCGATTATTGTCACCGGCCGGACGGGCTCGTCTTTTGCCGCCGAGCTTGGAACGATGAAAATCAACAATGAACTGGACGCCCTGAAGGTGATGAACCTTGAGCCGATGGTCTTTCTGGTGCTGCCGCGGACGGCCGCGACGCTGCTGATGACGCCGCTGCTGTCCGTCATCGCCGTAGTGCTGGGGCTGGTCGGTTCGGGACTGGTGATTCTTTCGCTGGGCTATCCGTTAATTACCTATACGACGCATGTCCAGAATGCACTGACCGGGACGGACATCGCTGTCGGTCTGGTTAAGGCGTTGGTTGCCGGCGGCGTCATCGGTGCGGTCGGCTGTCTTCGCGGCCTGCAGGCCCAAAGCGGCCCCGGTGCCGTGGGCATTGCTACCACCCGCGCGGTGGTGACCGCCATTGTGCTGCTGGTCGTTCTGGAGGGCATTTTCGCGGTAGTGCTGCACACGCTGGGCATCTAAAGCCTTCGCTCAGGGAAACAGCCGGACATCCGGATCGGCATCGTTCAGATCGATTTGTGCCCAGCGGCCCTGTTTGGCCGGGCCGGGATTGACCAAGGTGGTCGATCCGAGCCGGTCGGTTCCGATAATTTCGTGGACATGACCGCTGACGGCCAGTTTCGGCTGCGTGCGATCGATACATGCGCGGATGCCCCGGTTGCCGGCATAACGACCCGGCGCGACCGCGTCCAGCGCCGTCTGCCAAGCCGGTTGGTGCGAGACGACCACAAGCCGATCCGTCCGGGCGCATTGCGAATAGGCCCTCTCCAATACCTCGGCAAACAACTGCTCGCCTGATTCGTTCGCATATCCTCCGGTACCGGACAGCGCCCCGCCGACCCCGATGAACCACCACATATCGATGTTGACCGCCCGGCCGTGCAGATTGATGCCCGCCTCGGTCAGCCAGCGGTCCACTGGCGGCGGATCGCAGTTGCCCGGCACCCCCAGCACCCGCCCGCAACGGCGGCGGATATGCTCCACGATCTCGGCGGCTCTGCCGGCGTCGCCGAAATTGGTAATATCCCCGGCCAGCAGCACCACATCGGCCTGACCCAGCGGCCGGTCCAGCTTTTTCAGGGACTGCAGATCCCCGTGAATGTCAGCCAAAACCACAATCCTCACGCTTTACGACTCCTTTGCCGATATAATTCAAGATTCAAGGGCACTGATAACGCCACACAGGCTAAAAATTACTGGAAAAACGGCTTAAAGCAATATAAAAATAACGCGATGAATGGCTGAGCTCTATTGGGATGAACCGTGCCACAGACACAGGATAAACACATAAATGATCTGAACGTTGCCGTTCTGGCAGGCGGAATCGGCCCCGAGCGCGAGGTGAGTCTGCACAGCGGCCAGACCGTCTTTAGCGCCTTGCGGCAAGCCGGGATGACGGCGCTGCTGTCGGATATTACGCCGGACGATACGCGGATTCTTGATGACGACTCAATCGACGTGTTTTTTCTGGCCCTGCACGGCACCTTCGGCGAGGATGGCGGCGTCCAGAGCCTGCTTGAGCAGCGCGGGCTCACCTTTACCGGCGCCGGGGCCCGGGCCAGTGGCCGCGCGTTTGATAAAGTTATCAGCAAAGCCGCCTTCGCCCAAGCCGGGGCCACCGTACCGGGCCATATCGTCGTCACTGCTGACGACACCGAGGCCTCGCTGAAGCGCAAACTTGACGGCTTTGCCCAGCGCGTCGTGGTCAAGCCGATCAGTCAGGGCAGCAGCGTCGGCATCAGTATCCCCGACGATGTCGCAGCCGCCCCGGCGATCGCGCTGGCGTGTTTCCAGACTTACGGCGACTGTATGATCGAGCAATTCATCCCCGGCCGTGAGGTCACCGTCGGCATTGTCAACGGCGAAGCGCTGCCGATTATCGAGATCCGCAGCACGGCGGCCTTTTACGATTACAACGCCAAGTATATCGCCGACTCGACCGAGTTCTTGTTTGACACGATTGACGATGCGCAGTTGGTGCGGCACATCCAGCAGATCGCACTGGACTGCTTTGAGGCGCTGGGTTGCCGGCACCTGAGCCGGGTCGATCTGATGCTGACGGCCGAAAACGTGCCCTATGTGCTGGAGATCAACACGCTGCCGGGCTTTACCAGCCATTCGCTGCTGCCGCTGGCGGCTAGAAAAGCGGGCATCCCGACTCCTGAGCTGTGCCGCCGGATCGTGCAGGCGGCCTGGAACGACCACCACGCCGCTGCATCCGGCAGAACGACGGACCGTATGCAAAACCTGAACAAGGAAACAAACCTGTGACCAAACGCAGAAAAAAACAAAAAAACAAAGGCTGGTTCGCTTTTCGCAAGCGCGATGGCAAAAAGAAAACCAAACCCGCCGCGCGAAAAACCAAAAAGCGAAAAACCAAAAATGCCCCGCGCATCAGTCCGTTGATGCGGGTGTTACTAACCATTGTCGGCTTTGCCGTGTTGATCGCGGGATTGACGGCTGGCTTTATGGTGGCCGAGCAGTATATCCAGACACTGCCGCAGATCGAATCACACACCGGCCCGCTGAAGCTGATCCATCCGCCCCGGTGGCTCGGACAGGCCTGGGTGGACCACATCATCGACACCGTCGGCGGCAGTCGTTTTCCGCTGGATGACACTGCCGCACAGACCGTCGGCCCGCCTTTGGCGACCATTGCCTGGATGGTTGACGTAAACGTCCAGACCACACCGCAGCACATCGAGGTGCGGGCCCAATACCGCCGACCGATTGTTCGGATTCGCCACGGCGGGCGGGGCTATTATGTCGATGAGCAGATGGTGGTCTTTGAAGCGCTGCCGGTAACCCAGATCGCGATCCCCGAAGTCGTCGGGTTTACCCAGCGATCCGTCCCATCGCCCGGGACGGTCTGGCTGGCCGAGGATATCAAGGCGGCGATGGAGCTGGTGCGGGTGCTGGGGCGGATGGATGTGCGAATGGCCGAGGTCGATGAGCCTATCGAAAAACCGCTACTTGACGAGATTGCCGCCGTCGATGTGTCCAACTTTGCCGGACGGCGAAACGGCGCCCGTCCGCATCTGGTGCTCAACGTCAAGGACAGCTCCACGCAGGTCTACTGGGGCGCTGCCTGGGGCCAGGCCGCCCGTCAGATGGAGGCCAACGAAAAGGACAAGCTCACGACGCTGTATCAGTTTTACATCGAAAACAACAACACGCTGAAAGACAGTGTCCGATTTATCGACCTGACACGCCCGAAGGCCATCCCCCGACCCTAATCGGGGAAAATTCCAAATTCGAATATCGAAATCCGAGACAAGCTCGAATGACAAAATTCAAATGAACCAAACAATGATATGTTGATAACGACGCGTCAGAACGCATCGCCTGTTTGGGTATTGAGACATTTGGATTTTGAATTTGTTTCGACTTTCGATATTCGAATTTCGTGCTTTATAGAGACTGCAGCGCAGTTTTCAAGTCGATGTAATGATAGGGGGCGTTGTGCGTGCGGCACAGGTCTTTGAGCCGTGCCAGCGTTTTCTCGGTCAGATCGCTTTGGGCCGCTGCGCTGGAGTTGCACTGAAAAATGCGGCAGCCTGAAAATCGCCGGGCATAGACGCCGCATCGACCGTCAATCCGGTACGGACACACGCCGCCGGTCATCGGCTCCAGCGGCCGGCCGAGGTGATGGGCAAAATACAGCAACTCCGGCGTGGTCAGATACAGCCGATGGCCGAAGGCCTCAAAGTCGCAGCACGTCCCACACGCCCGGCACTGTCCGGCTGCGTAGCACTGAGCCAACTGCGCGTCAAGCCATTGATAGAGCGCCTCGACATCGGCCAGCAGCGCCCGATACGACGACAGGCCCGGATGAAAGGCAGACAGCGAGAGATCAGGCCTCATCATCCCACCATTTTTTCTGCCGACGCAGGGCTTCAATCTCCGAAGCCGTAAAAAGGCGCCCGCGGTTGATGCCCGGGCACTTGACCGCGGCCAGATTCCACGCGTCCGGCGAGGTCAGGTTGCTGCTCCAGAACGGCCAGGTCCGGCACTGGTTGGGCCGCACCGGGTAAATCGCGCACCCCCGGCAGCCGTCCTGGCCGGCGGTCAGAAAAATGCAGTCCTTGGTTGCCGGATTCTCGACGATACTGAACCGAAACCCGACACGGCGAATGTATTTGCGCCGCACGGCCTCGACGGTCATCTTCAAATAGTCGGCCAAAAACGCGGTTTCCTTGGCCGTGATCCAGATATAGCCCTCCTCCGGCCCGGCGCAGCACGTCCCGCAGCCGGTGCATTCAAACCGCAACCCGCACACATACCAACGATTTTTAACCAAGATCTTTTCCGACATACGATTGCTCAAAAAATTGGCCCGAACAGCGTTTTTATCATTTTACGCACACGATAGCAAGTTTTATGTACCCTTTGCGCGACAGAAATCATTCGACCAATGCGATCCCTGCCGGAGCAACATATACTTGGATTCCCATCAAACTTGTACTATAATGAACATATGACCGCCAAGCAGCGGAGGGTCCCGTTCAGGACGGCGGGACGGCAAAAGCCAGTGTTATCGAGGATACCGTTATGAAAATAGTCATCGCAGGCGCCAAAGGCGCGGGCAAGAGCACGGTGGCCGAGCATGTGCAGCGGCTGACAGGCCTCAAACGCGTCGAGACGGATCAATTGATTGAGGATCGTTTTTCGCAGCGGCACGGACAGCACAAGACCTGTCGGGAGATTTTCACCGACTCCGGCGGGGATACATTTCGACAGCTCGAGCGCGAGGTGGCCGCTGAGCTCGAGCAGGCCGACTGGCAACTGATCGTCTGCGGCGGCTCGACGCTGCTGGCGCCCGACAGCCGGCGCGCGCTTCGGCATAACGCGATCCTGGTCTACCTGCGGGCCGATACCGAGACGATCTGGTCGCGGCTGGTCGGCATCGGGCTGCCGCCGTGGCTGACCGGCCCGGACGGACGCGAGCAGCTCAATCGCGACGTCACCTACCGCGATGAAGCCCTGATTCCCCTGTCGGATATTGTCGTCGATGCGGCCGGCAAGAAGCCCGAGCAGATTGCCGAGCAGATTGTCGAGCTGCTCGGTCGGGAGCTGGCCGTGCGGATGACGGCGGCCAATACCTTCGGCGATGTGGTGCGGGTGACCACCTTCGGCGAAAGCCACGGCCCGGCCATCGGGGCGGTGCTGGACGGCGTTCGGCCCGGCATTGAGATCAATCAGGCCGACATTCAGCGGGAACTGAACCGCCGCCGCCCGGGACAAAGCGAGGTCACCACGCCGCGCGATGAAAAAGATCAGGTCGAGATCCTCTCGGGCGTCTTTCAGGGCAAGACCACCGGCGCGCCGATCGCGATGGTCATCTTCAACCGCGACCACGATTCGTCCAAATACGAAGGCATCAAAGACCTGTTTCGCCCCGGGCACGCGGACTTTACGTTTTACAAAAAGTACGGCATCCGGGACTATCGCGGCGGCGGGCGCTCCTCCGGTCGCGAAACCGCTGGGCGGGTGATGGGCGGAGCGATTGCCCGAAAGCTGCTCGAGGCCCAAGGCATCCGCGTCATTGCCCACGCGGTCGAGATTGCCGGCATCGCCGCGCAGCAATGCGATTATGCGGTGATCGAGAAAAACGCCGTGCGCTGCGCCGACGCCGAGGCGGCTGCGGCCATGGAAAAGGCCATCGTCGCGGCCAAAGACGACAACGACTCAGTCGGCGGCATCGTGAAGCTTCAGATCACCGGCCTGCCGGCCGGGCTGGGCGATCCGGTCTTCGGCAAGCTGGATGCGCGTCTGTGCGCGGCGATCATAACGCTCGGCGCGGTCAAGGGCGTCGAAGTCGGCAAAGGCTTTGCGCTGACCCGGATGCGCGGCAGCCAGTCCAACGACGCGATGGCCCACGGCGGTTTTGTCACCAACCACGCCGGCGGC
This sequence comes from Phycisphaerae bacterium, assembly GCA_003567095.1. Next base: position 3,749 of record PXAQ01000184.1, on the reverse strand, counting down.
ATCATCGGCGGCATCGCCACCGGCCAGCCGGTCGAGCTGCGCATCGCCGTCAAGCCGACCTCCTCCATTGCCAAACCGCAAACGACCATCGACACCGACGGCCAAACCCAACCGATTGAAACCCACGGCCGACACGACCCCTGCATCGTGCCGCGCATCATCCCGGTCATCGAGACCATGGCCGCGCTGGTGGTGCTGGACTGCCTTGAAATCCAGTCAAAGATTAGTCCAGCAGGGAATTAAAGGTGTCCGACACAAAAAAGTACCGGACACTTTTAGTTGGCCTTGGGTTTTTAACTAACAAATATGTGAATTGTTATATGCCGGAATAGATATGTGAAGTTTTTGATTTTAGGAGATAGCTATGAGATATGCAGTGTATAGTTGCTTAGTGATTGTGTGCTGTACGGTATATGGTGCTGTTGGTGACCGCGTCGATCCTAACACTGTTATTGCCTACGTCGAAGATAAGCCAGTCTTTTATGGCGACATCAGGATTGATGAGGTCGCATCAAAGGTGTATTCTCGAGAAGAGATTGACTCATTGGAATTCCGGCGTCTTTTGACTTTCATGCAGAATTTGGCAGTGGATCGCAAGATTGAAGAATACGCAATCCAAGTTGACGACGAAGAGGTGGATGCGGAAATTGAAAGACGATTTAAGCATCTTACAGTGGAACAGTCAGATTCAATAATCCAGAGTGGTCGGATGCTTTATCAAGCTCTAATAAAATGGCAGGAAAACCCGGAGAATGAAAAAGAAATATATGAAAGTCTCTTAGCCACAACTCGAATCAGTCGAACGGATTGGGCTAACTATCGGCAATTTTTTGATACCCCCGAGAAATTGAAGAAACTTGCGATACCGAAGAGTCTTGGTGATATGAAAGCAAATACTAAGCCATCGGCGGTGAAAGATTTGCAGTATAGAAAATTGATGAACACTGTAGTAGGAGAAGTTGTTGTTGAGCCAAATCAGGTGCATACAGAATTCATAACTAACTATAAAAAACAGTATCCTGATCTGGAAGTTGAGGATGTTTATGAAGAAATCGAGACAAAGCTTTTGCAGCGGAAAATAGAGAGAGAGTTTAATAAGTGGTATCTGGAACAATTGAAGAAAATGCAAATCAATATCCTTGACAAACATTTTGAGAATATGCTTGCTTATAAATATCCGGATATTTTTAGCCACAGCGAAAAATAAGGGCAATTAAAAGGGAGTGAACTAAAGATGTACGGTACGAATGACACCGCCGTAAATTTTCAATCTTAACGCGTATGTTGTCCATCCGCACGAAGGTTATTTTAAACTTTTGTCGAGCGGTCAAGGATTTTGGGCTCTCCGGCCGATAATTTATATCTGGTGCGATGCAGGGTTAGCGATCAAACAGGCCGCGGATGCCGTGTCGGGCCGACGATGCGCAGCAGCAGGCTGATCTGGTCAATCGCGGAAAAGATTTCCGTCGTATCGGCGGCGCCCAGTCCGAAGACCCCGTCGCCGTCGCCGGTGGCGGGGGAAATTCCAAACGGCCTTGGCGATAAACGCTTTGCACAAAGCCAAACGACTGGCAGGCGGGCAGCCGTTGCCCACCCCACGGTAGGATATGACGTATGCCTGCGGCGCGCAAAGCTCACAGATGGATATAAATTCACGATATTTCTCGTAAAGTTCGCCGAGCTCGTCTTCCAGCGACGCAAAGAGCCACGCCTGGATGCTGTTCCATAAACTGCCAAGATTTTCCCATTGCTGTCATACCACTGGCATGAGACCCCATTAATTAAACATAACAACATATAAATAAATAGGTCATGGTTTATTCAAAAAACAAAAAAGGAATTTTAGCCTTGTCAGGCAACGGGTTTTTCGCTATATTGAAGCCTGAATACCGTAGCTTTGTCTGTGAGGACCAGCGTCAGGGCTGTCCTGTCGCGTTTCAGAGGGTTTTGCAAGTGGCTATAAGGATATTAATCGGGAGAGTGTTAAAATGCGGATCGGATTGGCATACAACCTGCGTCAGGAGTCAAGCGAGTCTCAGGCGGAGTTATTGGAACAGGAAGATATTGATCGATTAACCGCAGCTCTGGAGCAATTGGAACACACCGTTATTCCGATAGAGGTAACCGGAACGGCTGAAGAGATCGTTGAACGTCTTGTCTCAGCCCGACCGGAGCTGGTCTTTAATGTCGCCGAGGGAGTCAATGGCCAGATGCGTGAAGCGTACTACCCGGCGGTTTATCGGATGCTGGGGCTGCCGTTTACCGGAAGTGATGCGTCCACACTGTTTGTCGGGCTCGATAAACGCCTGACCGAAGAGATACTTTTGAAGATGGGCATTCGTGTGCCACAGGGTGTGTTGATCACAAAGGACCAGCCGGATCTTCCGGAGGATGTAACCTTTCCGCTGATCATCAAGCCCAATTACGAAGGCTCTTCCAAAGGCATCTCACAAGATTCGGTTGTCGAAGACCGAGCCGAAGCTGAGGCGAGTCTGAAAAAGCTGCTCCCTGATTACCCCCACGGTTTGACGGTTGAGCAGTATATTCGAGGCCGCGAGATTACGGTTCCCTGGCTGGAGGCCTGGCCGGGCGGTCTCCTTGAGGTTGTCGAGTGGAAGATTTCTCACCCTGGTGAACACGATATTCTGGACTATGAAATTAAGCAGCAGGATCAACATAAGCAGCCTGTTCGCTCGGTCTGTCCGGCGGAGTTGACCCCTGAGCAAAGGCAGGATGTGTTGGCCCTGTCCGACCGGGCCGTCAGAGCGCTGAATTTGCGCGATTTTGGGCGCGTTGATATCCGACTGGCCAACGACGGCACCCCGTATCTGCTGGAAGCCAACGCGTTGCCGGGTTTGCATCCCACATTTTCAATGATGGTTGCCGCCCAACAGAAGGGCATATCGTTTGAAGAGGTGCTGGCCTTGATTGTCCGTTCCGCCAGTCAACGCTACGGGCTTCAAATCAAGCCGTCACCGCTTCCCCGAGGTCCCTACCGTAAGCAACGCAGTTCGGTGCGTCAAGCAGGTATCCAGATCGGACGGTTTTCCACAGGACCACACAATGCCATAACAGATATCAAAGGAGTCAAGGTCGGCCATGTCACACATATTGAAGATATTGATGAGGATAAAGAACAGAAAAAGACCGCCCTGCGAACAGGGATTACCGCGGTGGTGCCCAGCTTGGGCGATGATTTCAATAACCACCTCGTGGCGGGCGGATTTATTCTCAACGGGATTGGCGAAATGTCGGGGCTGACACAGGCGATGGAATGGGGCTGGCTCGAAACCCCGATTCTCTTGACAAACACAATGTCCATCGGGGCGGTCCATCAGGGCATTATTCAGTATATGCTGAAACGACATCCCGAACTGGGACGGAAACTGACGGTGACGATTCCTTTGATTGGCGAAACGGATGATTCGTTTTTGAACGATGTCAAGATTGACACCAATAGCGTTAGAAATTCCATTAAAGCGATTGAAACAGCATCCGACGGCCCTGTTGAGCAGGGATCGGTCGGCGGCGGGACAGGGATGATTTCGTTTGATTTTGCCGGCGGCATCGGCAGTGCCAGCCGGGTGTTGGCCCGCAACGCCGGCGGTTACATGATTGGCGCCTTAGTGCAGTCAAATTTTGGAAAAATGCGTAATCTGACCATTGAGGGAAACGTCGTCGGCAAAAAGCTGGACACGCTCTATCCCTATGAGCATCGGCGCAAGATGGATGCCGGGTCGGTCGTTGTG
>PXAQ01000239.1 GCA_003567095.1 Phycisphaerae bacterium | reverse complement strand
TCAGCGCCTCGATCGCGTTGCGCGCATCGGGACCTTGGGTGCGGATTTTCAGCTTCGTCCCGCACGTCGCAGCCAACATCGTCATCTGCATAATGCTTTTGCCATCCACGGTCGTTTCCTGGTTGCTGACCAACACCTCCGCATCAAAACTGTTTGCCAAATCCACAAACTGCATCGCCGGACGCATATGCAATCCTTCGGGATTGCGAATCTCGATCTCTATCTCGTGTTTCGCTTCGGACACCTGACATTCCTTAAATGCGACACGGCCCCCCGGGCCTATTCGGATGAATCCTCATCGGCATCCTTGATCGCTTCAATAATATCCTCGATACTTTCAGCCTGACGCAGAAAACGGCGAAAATCATCTTTCTGCAGATTTCGGAAAATGGTTTCCATCGCTTGGAGATGTTTGTCCGGATTGTCCGTTGAACTGAGCAGCAGAAAAACCGAATACACCGGCTGCTTGTCCAGCGATGAAAAATCAATTCCGGATGCCGAACAGCCCACTGCGACCACCAAGTTCTTGACATCCGGATGCTTGACGTGCGGTACCGCGACGCCTTTGCCGATACCGGTGCTGGCTTCGTTTTCGCGCTTGATTACTGCGCGCGTCAGCTTCGACGGGTCGGCTTTACCCAGTTTCTTTTTCTCGTTCAAAGCCATGACCAATTCTTCGATCACGGCATTGCGGGTTGCCGTTGTCAGTTGCGGCACAATGGCATCAAAACAAACAATATCCGATAACTTCATTTACAAAACTCCTGAAACCGGCCAGACAGCGGATCACCGCTGTCAGCACGGCGCTCTTAGGCAATGTCTTCTTCCGAACTGTGCATCTTTTCGGCCAGCCGTTCACGCTCGGCGGGGCTTCCATGCTTGTTGTCACGCTGTTTTTCTTTCCGTTTGCGAAGTTGCCGCTCCATCTTGTGGACTGCCAGATCAATGCAGGCATACAGGTCTTCCCCGCTCTCGTGGGCGACCACATCCTCGCAATGCTCAACACTGGCGATGATTTCCACGCTCTGGGTGACCCCTGAGCTCTTTTCCACAATGACCTGCACTTGGCTGACCGAGTTAAAATACCGCGGCAACTTGGCGGCTTTTTCCTCAATATGCTCACGTATCGCATCTGTAATTTCCATGTGCTTGCCCGTGATTGTAACAATCATTGCTCTGTTCCTTTAAAAAAACCGCGATTTACCTGATTTTTCCTGACAGTTTGAGTCCAACCGGACAATCCAGCGATAAATGGCAACTGCATTGACTGCTTTTCAAGATCACCCGGCCATTGGGGACTCTACCCCATTGTATATGTGATTATAAGGGTTTCGTCAATATAAAATTACAGCCGGTACCCCCTCTCTGAATTGGGGCGATCAAATGCTTAGAGGGCTTTCAATACCATCGAAACATTCCACGACGCAACCCCCTTTTTGTTTCAAAAATTATCGCGGAGGTATCGAAAAAGAGGAATGGCGCCAAAAATAATAGATGCGCACATGCAGGAAACCTTAAAGACTGTTCTCTGTCTTTATTTGAGCATTAAAAGAAGGTTAATGTCAAAAACGGTTTCGACGCCATCGATACCTTTTATGCGTTCGCTTTTTCATCCCTGCGTTTGGCTTGCGTCTGATGAATCTGCTCACAGACTCTACAAAGACGGTCTACTGAGCCCGTTAAGTCCTGAACAGAGACGTTTTTCTGACAGATTCTATCCAAAATATGCGAGGCGTTTTCAACCAACGGATCCTGACCGGCAGTGCGACCGATTTCGGCGAACAACTCCGCAAACCGCGTCACCAGCTCCAGATCCGACTGCATCAAAACCTCTCGAATCCCCTGGGCCAGTTCCCGCAGGCGCTCCAGCAGCGACTCGGCTGGGGCAATGCTGTCTTGGGACTGCTGGGCCCACGAGGAATCGTCGCTGTCTATCGTCTTTTCGGGCAAATGTCGCTCAATGACCGCATAGAGCTGCTCGCGCGTCAATGGACGGAAAAGACACTCCGCAAAGCCGGCCTGTCGCCATTGCTGCTCACGGCCGCTGTCGTCATCTGCAAGCAACACCACCCCCGCATCGGGCATTTTTGCACGACTCGATTGCGCTAGCTCGATAACCGGCTCAAATCCCATCTCTGCATCCAGAAACACCAGATCAAAGTCGTTTTCTTCAAGACACCGGCGAGCCTGATCCACTGAGCCGGCAAGCTGCACATCCAGGCCGAATCGGCGACACATCAGCGCCAAGGTCAACTGGCTCGGAAAAGCCTTTTCCGCCAGCAAAATACGTCCCCGGTTTGCGCCGTCATCCTCGGCGCGCTGTTCTGGCCGCCGACCAAGAGCAGCCGTGCGGTCCTGGTCACAACTCGGCTCAAGCAACGGCAGTGTCAATGAAAAGGTCGATCCCTTGCCGAGCTCACTGGTCAGACTCACATCACCGCCAAGCAGGCCCGCCAGGCGACGGGTGATAGCCAGCCCCAGTCCCGTGCCGCCATATTGATCTGCCGTCAGAGAATCGGCCTGCGCGTAGGGGTTAAAAATCAGCTCCTGTTTATCTTCCGGAATCCCAATACCGGTATCGACCACCTCAAAGCGAATACACTGCTGCCCGGCCGACCGGGTCGGGCGGACAAAAACGGCGATATGGCCGCGATCAGTAAACTTGACGGCATTTCCGATCAGGTTAACCAGGCATTGTCGCAACCGCATCGGGTCGGTAAAAAACGTCGGCGGCAGCGTTTTGTCGATCTCAACGATAAAGTCCAGCCCTTTTTCACGGACCTGCATTTCCATCATCTTGAACACCTGCTGAACACTCTCGGCAAGCGGACAGGGAATAATTTCAACATTCAGTCTGCCCGCTTCAATTCGGGAATAATTCAGGATATCGTCAATCAGGCTGAGTAGCCCCTTGCCGGCATTATGGATGGTTTTGACGTATTCTTTTTGCTCGTCATCCAACGGGGTACCCATCAGAATTTCCGCAAAGCCGAGAATCGAGTTCATCGGCGAGCGCAGGTCATGGCTGGAGCTGGCCAGCAACTGGCCTTTGGCCTGATTGGCCCGCGTGGCCTTTTCAGCCAGCAGACGCGCCTCTTCGGCGGTGGCTTTGAGTCGCTGGATGGTCTGCTCAAGCTGCTGCTGGCTTTTGAGCAAATCGTCCTCGGCGCGCTTCTGTTTGGTAATGTCGATTGCAAAGACCATTACGCCCGTAATGCGACTGTTCTCATCCCGCAGCGGAATGCGATCCACCAAGGCCCACCGCTGCAAGCCGTTGAGCCCTGTAAATGGCCGCAGTTGCCCCAGCAGGGAGCGGCCGGTCTCGATCACCTCCAGGTCCTGCCTCAGCGCCCGCTCGGCACCGTCAGGAAACAGGGTATAATAATTTTTCCCGACCAGATCCCGAACGCTCATCCCGACCGAGTCGGCGGCGCATCGGTTGGCTTTAAGAATCCGCCCGTCCCGGTCCCGGTACCAGATCATTGCGGGCACCGAATCGAAGATCGCCAGGTATTCCCGGCGTGTCCGCTTGAGCTTATTGACAAGCTGCTGCCTGCCTTGGGCTGAGTACTCAAGCGGTTTTGGTGTTTCGCTCAGCGCCTGCTTTACATCGCGATTTTCAACTTCGTCAGAGTGTTGCATAGCCTATCCCTCTCACTTCGTTTTTTTGCTTTAAAGTTAATAAAAAACTTCATCTTTTATATCCTCAAACTAAAAGGAGCGACTCACTTCTGAATCGCTCGTATCTGCTTATACCGATGTGCAGTTGTTTTGTTATCGGCAATAACAGGTGTCCTGATTAATTAGGAATATTACCTAATTTTCAAATAAAATAACCGATCAGAATATCCGGTGTATTTTCGATACTCCCCAAAAAAACAGGCCTGCTTCGTTCAGCAGGCCCGTCGTGTGCAAATGCAAGAATACCATTATTCAACAGGCTTGACACCCGTCGCTTCCATTCCTTTCTTGCCCTGCGCCGCTTCATACTCGACTCGCTGACCGTCCTTCAACGTCCGAAAGCCCTGGGCTGCGATATTGGTGTGATGGATGAACAGGTCATCGCCACCGTCATCGGGAGTAATAAACCCAAAACCCTTCTTCTCGTTGAACCATTTTACTGTACCAACACTCACGTGACTCTCCTTGGGCTCAAACAGCCCGCTTTGCCGAATTTCCCTCACCATCTATACAAAGCCGTTCCGAGGGATGAGAACGACCTTTCAACACATGATGCACAATAAACTAAAAAAAAAGAATCTGTCAACCCTTTTTTTAAAAAAATCGCAAAAAAATCATTTTTTTATCATGAACCCCCAAGAAGGGTATGTTACATGCTATTCTTTATCGAGATCTCGTTTGGATCGCAGGCGTTTGATCTGAGAACGTTGTTTTTTCTGCTCCAGCCGCTTGCGGATTGCGCTGTTGGGAACCGCGGTGCGGAGTCGTTTGACCGGCGGCTTGACGGCTTGGGCAATCAGCCCTTCCAGGCGGTCCAGAGCATCCTGCCTGTTGGCGTGCTGTCGGCGATAGCGCTGTGAGGAGATACGCAAACAGCCGTCCTTGTCGATCCGGGAGGCGAGTCTTTTGAAAAGGCGTTGTTTTTGCGCGCCTGTCAGCGTCGGGCAGCTTGCCGGATCAAAGATTACCGTCACGCGGGTGTTGAGCTTGTTGACGTTCTGGCCGCCGGGACCGCTGCTGCGGCTGGTCTGGAAACGTAGACAGCTTTCCGGAATAACCAAGTTGCCATTGATTTGCACATCCATCATCTGAGCATCCTTACCGTTTCTATAAAACTCGCGCGATAGTGTGGTATTTCTGGCCGCTTCGGGTCCGTCTGGCCCTTTTTCAGACGCAGCGCTTTGTTCGCAGCCAGTCGCACCAGGCGTCCATTGCCTGGCCGGTTTCCGCCGAGAGTTGCAGGATGGCCGCGTCGGGGTTGACGGCTTGGATATCGGCCAATACCCGCTCCATTCGGAACGGGATATAATCGACCAGGTCAATCTTGTTGATGATTACGATATCAGCCCCGGCGAATGTGCCGGGGTATTTGGCCGGCTTGTCGTCGCCTTCGGGGACGCTGAGCAGCACGACCCGCCCCGCTTCGCCCAGATCAAAGGCTGAAGGGCAGACCAGATTTCCGACGTTTTCGATGAAAATTACATCCATTGAGCTGGAATCCATTTTCTTCAACGCGCCTGCGACCTGTTCGGCGCTGAGATGGCAGGCCCCTTCGGTTTCAATCTGCACGGCCTCGGCGCCGGTTTCGCGGATTCGGCGGGCGTCGTGGTCGGTGCGGATGTCGCCTTCGATGACGCCGATTTTCAGCCGGTCGCGCAGGTGCTCAATGGTGCGGGCTAAGAGGGTTGTCTTGCCCGAACCGGGCGAGGAGATAACATTCAGACACAAAATGTTGTGCTCGGCGAAAAACGCTCGATTTTTTTGGGCGAGTTGGTCGTTTCGACTCAGGATTTTTTGATTCAGTGAGACTTTCATAGGGCTTCCTGTGGTGTTGGCTACTCGACTAACTCATTGCCGACTTTACGCGCGCGTTCGGGTTTGTCAAGGTCGATGTTCAGGGCCAACCCGATCTCGACCAGCAGATTCCAGCCGGCACACAGAAAGACATACGGATTCAGCGGCCAGGCGTCCGGCACGCGAATCGTCTTAAACCGCGTATCACGCGCGGCGATGGCGACGATCTTCAGGCCGACGCCTTTGACGAGGACCTCTTCAAATTTTTCTTCTTCCTCGGCGATGGGGTCGATGACGAAGACCACATCCTGCGGGTCCATCACTTCTTCGATGCCGTGGACGGCGTACGTTCCTTCGAGAAAGTCGCTCTTTTTGCGGGTGATTTCGTTGGTTTTGAGCCGAAGCTCCTCGGCGACGCCGTCGTTGTAGCCGGCAAAATAAAGTGTGGGGGCTTTGACGGCGGCGGCGACAATGGTTTCGTCAATCGGCTGTGTCAGGGCCGTCTCGATCTTGCCGGCCAGCGCCGCGCAGTCCAGCTCATCGATTGAGCCGTCGATGTGCCGCACGATGGATTCGTAAAACAAGGCCTGCTCGACGACGCTTTTGGTGGCCGCAACGGCCTGCTCCCAGCCGCAGGTCAGGACAAACCCCTTTGAGCAGGCTTTTTCCAGAAGCGTATCGGGATTGGCCGACAGGCAGAAACGATGGGCGTTGCCCCTCTCGGCAAGTTTTTTGGCCAGCAGGACGACTTCTTTGGTGCGACCAGAATTGGACGCGCAGAAGACGGCGAACTTTGACAGGTCGTATTGATACGCCTGCCGCGAGCCTTCGGTGTGCAGGCTCACATCCAGTCCTCGCGTCAGGGCCTTGCGAATGGCGTTCTTGGCCGGGAAGATGCGGCTGGAGCCTTCGCCGGTCATCAGCAGTTTGCCGACGGCGGCGATCTGTGCGGCTACGTCCCGGGTCTGATCGCGGTCAAAGTCTTTGACCACGCCGACCATGTCCATCATCTCCTGCACCAGTGCGTACTTTGCGTATTTGGCGTTTTCTACGTTCATTCGAGTGTCCTTTATGAAATCCATCCTACGAACTTTTATTCAGCTCCCCTCCTTTTTTCAAGGAGGGGACGTCCTGCGCCAGCAGGGCGGGGGTGGTTGCGTCACCCCGTGTTCGTTCGTCGTTACTATCTGTTCCCATTTGGCCGCTTCGCGGCCATCGAATTTTCCTTGTTTTTATACCCCCTCCCCCGCTTCGCGGGTACTCCCCCTTCGCAGGGGGAGAGCTTGTAGTTGCGATTCTCGGGTACTGGCCCTTAACAGGGGGAGAGCTTTATAAGGTTTTACATTTGACTTTAAGCCTCTAATAGTGTTTCGATGCGCTGCTTATAGGCCTCGGTATCTTCACGTACTTGTCGGACAAAGTCGTTGTCATCGACTGTTCCGATGGCGGCGTTCATTTCGTCAAGATTGCGATAGGTCGCCTGACGGAAGGGATTTTCATGATCTTTCTTTCGCGTTTGATACACCTGCTCGCAGATAAACTCCTGTATTGCGGAGGATTGCTGCAGCGCATTGCGCCACTGCTCTTGCGTAACCGTACCGCTGTAAAGATCGCACAGCACGGCAAAGGCGTGTTTTTGTTTTTCCAGCGGATAGGCCTGCCACAGCGCGTCGTAGCGGCGATGAATGGCCTCCCACGAGTCCAGCACGCCGGCGCCGATGTCGGCCCGCAATCTGTCCACATCGTCTGCCGGTACAAGCTGGCCGCCGAGATTGACCCATTGCGATTGGCGCGGGCCTTTCAGGGCGTTTTGCATCGTGTCAAAGGTTGTGTCGGGGTCGGCCTCCAGGTACGCCATCAGATTATTCATCGCGTAATAATGCAGCATCTGTCCATAGGCATGGTAGCCTTGCTGCGGCTTGCAGACCAGCGCGTCGCGGCAGGACTTTTCGATGTTTTCGCCGAGCACCTCGAGCGCGTCGATGGTTTCGGAGGGGTCGTTGAGCAGCTCGCGCCCGCGCCGTCGTAAATCCTTATCGCCGATGTCCTCAGGCGATTGTCCCTGCTGTCGGGCGGCGGCCTTGCCCGTCCACAGCTCCAGCAGGCCGCGGGCGTGCAGCATCTCTTCAACCGTGTCGGGCGCCAGCGGGTCGATCTCAATGTGCTGGACTTTGTTGCAACGTTTGTCGCGGTGCTGATATTTCCATGAGTTTCGCGCCAGGGCGTACATATTAAACAACCACCAGTACGCCGGAATCATCTCAATGCGGTCTTTGGCCGGGTTGTTGTTGATCAGGCAAAACGGCAGCGGCACATCCAGCTCGGCCGGGTAATCGCCTTTGGCCATCAGCACAAACGAGGCAAAGCGGCTGGAGTGCTTGATGCTCGTACACAATCCCGGCCAAAAGCCGCGTCCGGCCTGAACTTCGTTGTCGTTGGCGCGGCTGTTGTGGTTGGAGCCGATGGTCGCCCCGGCAGCCATATTGCTTTGGCCCAGGACGACCGAGGCAATCAGGAACGAATTGTTGTGGTGCTGCTCGTGGGCCGGAAAAATCAGGTTGTTCAGCGCCTCACAGCACGAAATCGTCGAGTTGTCGCCGAGAAATGAGTTGATCAGCCGGGCGCCGTACTTGAGATTGGAGTGGTCTGACAGCATAAACCGCACCGCCTTGCAGCCGTAAAAGATGTGACAGCCGTAGCCGATAATGCCGTTGACCAGTTCGACGCCCTCGCCGATCTGTGTTGGTTCCTGGGCAGAGGAGTTGATGGTCAGATTTTTGAGCTTGTTGGCGCCCTTGATATAGGCGTTGGAGCCGACCTTGACGTCTTTGAGAATCAGCGAATTTTTTATGACACAATGATTGCCCACCGTGCCATAATAGCCGCGCCGCGCGTCGAACTTGGTTTGTGTATAGTGCTGGAATTTTTCGAGCATCGCCGCATCGTCGCGGTATTTGGCCCACAGATAGGCGTCAGCGGCGATCATCCCGTCAAAGGGCATCACCCGGCGTCCGCCGGCCTCGTTCATCAGGTCCAGCCAAACGCGGACGTCTTCCGGCTCGCCGTCTTTGAGGATACCGTTGCCGAACTTGGCGTGGTTGGTGGTGTGCATCTCGTCGATATTGGCCAGCATGCACCGGTCGCCGATGATGAAGTGCGCCAGATAGCTGACATTATGAATCGCCACGTCATTGCCGATATCGCAGGCGACGATCATACTGTTCCAGATCCCCGTCGGAAGCTGCAGGTCGTGATGTTCGAGAATCCCATTGTCCAGCCGTCCGATCCGCACCAGCCCGAAAAAGCTGCTGTTTTTGACCTGGCCGGGGTCAAACTCATCGGTGACCAGCAGCTCGTCCCAGTTCTCGGCATTGTTGCCGTTTTTGACCAGCAGCTCCAGCTCATCGGCGCGCAATTGTCGCCACGCCGGCAGGGGTTGGGGGTTCTGCTGGTTGCGCAGGGTGTACTCGTCGTGGCCGGGATGCAGGTACTCGGCGGGAACGAACTGTCTGCCGATACTGCCGGCAGGCTTCATAACGACACGATCCATAAGCGATGCTCTCTACATAAATGAAACTCTGAGAAATCCTTTTATAAACCTGATCAAATTACCCAAAACCGTCCGACTCGTCAAACCATACCAAAACCAGCGCAACATCGCAACCGATATTACCGTGAATTGCCGGCCGCTGGGGGCCTGAGGCGTACCGGATAGGTGATTTTGCTGCAAAATGCGCGGTACTCGGCGTTCATACGGTCCATATGATCGCCGAAATAATGCGAAAACAGCGCCCGGGAGGCCTGCCGGTTCCAACTGACGGTCAGGGCCACGCTGCGATCGGCCGCGATGCGCAGCAGTCTTTCGTCCAGCGGCCAGTTGCCGGCGGCGGCATCGTGCAGCAGCGCCTCATAGGCCCGCAGGCGCGTGCCGTAGCCGGCCTCGCGCAAAAACCGCACCAGCGCATAGACCTGGGCATAAAAGGTCGCCGCCCGGTCCGAATTGCCGTTGATATCGGTGAGTAATTGTCCCGGGTTGAGCAGCAGCAGCTCTTCCAGCGGCATCAGGCGATTGTGCATGATCGCCTGTTTGAGCGAGCCGAGGCGCATCAGGTTGGAAGCGGGCTCAAAGATAAATCGCCCCTGCTCATAGCGGCACGTTTCAAACAGGGTCGCGATGCCCTCATCCAGCCAGCTCGGCAGGCGATAGACAAACAGCCGCTGATTGAACTGGTGCCACCCCTCGTGGCCGAGAATCGCAAGCGTCTGGCGGCGGCCGATGTTGTAGGCCACACACACGCCGTCGGCGACGTAGGCCCCGGCCTCTATTTGCAGGTAGACAGTCGCATCTGTGCCGGCGGTGTCGCGCGTATAGTCTTCCCACTGGTCGCGTGTGCCAAACAGGTAGACAACAAACGGCTCGGGACTGCTCAGCGCAACCGGCAGTTGACGCTGGTAGGCGCGAAAGGCCGATTCGAGAAACGCCGGGACCTGCCGCAGCATCAGCGGCTCCAGGTGCGTGGTGTAAATGCGGTAGTGGGCGGTGTCGATGGTCAGGCCTTCGCCGTAGGGGTTGTCCCATATCGCCGCATCGCGCACGGCCGGTTCGCTGCGCAGATAGTCGATCAAACCGGCCGCTGTGGCAAG
>PXAQ01000223.1 GCA_003567095.1 Phycisphaerae bacterium | reverse complement strand
CGGTCGCCGTGACCACCCCATCCAGATCGAAGATAAACGCATCAAAGTCTGTTATTTTGATGGCTGCTGTTTTGTCCAATTTCTGCTTAGTCATATCCGCTCCTGAAAAATAACCGTATGGAACAATCTTACCCAATTAAAAATCGTTCGCAACCAAAAACAAGGGATTTTCAATATCTGATGTGCTGTATTATTTATGCCGGCAGGCTGCGATTTGTTCAAGCAGGCATTATTTGCCACTTTCCCTGTCATCTATTCAAAGATGGTTTACGTCCAAACATGAGAATCAGATACATTTTTCCAGAAATCAGTATTTGACAATCCGGCAATAACCGGGTATGCTGTGTTTGTAAGGTGCGGCAACGAACTATCGTGGAGAATGTTATGCGTCTTTTCGTAAGCCTTGGCAGCAGCAGTGTTAATGAAATCAAATTCGACCGCGGCCCCGTCTACGTTGGACGCCAGATCGGCAGTCAGGTGTATTTGCCCGACAAGGCCGTCTCCCGCCAGCACGCCGTTTTTTACACCACCACAAACGGGGACTGGATTGTCGAGGATCTCGGCTCGTCCAATAAAACCTATCTGAACAACCAAGCCATCCACAAAACGGAACTAAAGCACAACGATCTAATCCGGATCGCCGACTTCAATATCCGTGTCAGCTTGGAAGAGGACGAAGACCAAGACCGCCGAATGCATCTGGAAGAAACCCTCGTCGGCGAATACACCATCCGACGGGAACTGCACACCGTCGATCGTAAAATTGACGCGGCCGATGCCCCGCATATTCGATTCCCGGCCAAACGAATCCACAACTATCACTATGCCATCGCAACGCTGGGCGCACAAAAAACCCTCGACAATCTGTACAAAAGCGTCGTGGATCTGCTTTTTAAACAATTTGGGGCGTTGAATACCTGGGTGGCGCTGCGATCTCAGCCGAGCGGCGCAATGGATATTCAGGGGGGACGCAAAATAACCACCGAACAGATCGAACGCGTTGATCTGGCGTTGCCCAAGAGCCTGGCCGACGCCTCCGAGAAAAATCTATACCGACTGATACATCAACTGCCCCGCCAGATTTCGTCCCGCGGCATCCGCTCGGTCATGGTTTGCCCAGTGATACTGGGCAAGAACTGCTTCGGCGTTATCTATATCGAAAATTCCACCGAGCATACCCATTACAGCCTGCCGGATCTCGACTACCTGATTATCTTGAGCGTTTATGTCGCATATTTGGCCAGTCGAGCCAAAAAGCCCTGAGCCCTGTCGCCGCGCTGATCTGAAGTGGGGTTAAAAGGCCAGCACAAATTCTTTCTTGCGGGTGTTCATCTGGGCTTTAAGACGGTCAATGATGGACGAATGCATTTGGGAGACCCGCGATTCGGACAAATCCAGCGTCGCGCCGATTTCCTTCATTGTCATCTCTTCATAATAATACAAAAACAAAATCAGTTTTTCGGCGCGTGTCAGACCCTTGGACAAGATGGCCTTGAGATCGCGCTTTTGCGCTTCGGTAACCGGATTTTCGCTGCGGAGGTCCGCAAGAATATCGATCTCCCGCATCTCTTTTTCGCCGTCATCGTCGTTGAACTTGTTGTTCAGCGAAATCAGCCCGATCGCGCTGGCGTCGCGCTGGAGCCGATGAAATTCCACTTTATCCAGCTCCATCTCGGTCGCAAGCTCCTGTTCGGTGGGAATCCGTCCCAACTGAGCCTCCAGCGTCGTCCGCGCGCGTTCAAGCTGATGAGCGCGGGCGCGAACCAGCCGAGGCACCCAATCCATATTGCGAAGCTCATCAAGAATGCTGCCGCGGATGCGCGGGGCGCAATACGTCTCGAACTTGACCCCCCGATTCGGATCAAAGGCTTCAATCGCGTCCATCAGCCCAAATATGCCCGCCTGTATCAAGTCATCCAGATCCACTTTGTCCGGCAACTTGGCCCAGATGCGCTCGGCCGTATACTTGACATTCCGGAGGTAATGGACCAGCAATAAGTTCCGGCACGTCTCCGACCGTGCCTTAAAGAACTCTTTCCAAACCTCTTCAATGCTGACTTCGGGAGCTTTCATACTTCAAACCTCCATGTTTTCGGTAAGGCTCGCAACATCCTGCACGCTGGACTGCCTGTTAGATAAACGACTCATTTTTTACCTTGAATCTGCTCTATAATCTGTCAACCAAACAGATTCAAGTCGGCCAACTGAATACGCGACTTTAGCAAAACCAGTTGACAACTTTACGAAAAAAACCGCTGCAGCAATCGCTTCGATGCATCCCGCGCGTCAGACGCACGCTGATTTGTTTCAAGGATGCGGTAAACGACGATTTCGGATACGCCAGTACCACCGGCATCCGTTTGCGGACTGCGCTGACCAGTGCCTCGTCCCGGCACAATACGCCGGCATCATACACAGGCGTGTTCAAAAAGCGACCGGCCACCTCTGAAATTTGTCGATAAATCGTCCGTCCCTCACTGACCGACTGGGCCATGTTAACCAGCACACTGATGCGGCCAGTGTATCCGTTGGCAGCCAGCACTTTGATCATCGCGTAAGCATCGGTCATGGCCGTCGGCTCCGGCGTGGTCACCACCAGCGTCTGATCGGCCGCCAGGCAAAATCCCACGACGTTGGACTGGATGCCGGCGCCGGTGTCCAGAATCATAAAATCAGACCGGCCCCGCAGCGCTTCGAGCCCTTCGAGCAGGCGCTGCCGCTGAAACGTATTCAGGTTAGCCAGCATCTCAATGCCCGACCCGCCGCAAATGACCTCAAGACCCTGCGGTCCCATACGCACAATCTGATCCAGCTCGCGCTGACCGGAGATTACATGCGACAGATTGTACCGGCTCTGAAGATTTAAAATCACATCCAGGTTGCCCAGCCCCAGGTCGGCGTCAATCAACGTGACCCGCTGGTGCTCGGCCGCCAGGCAGATCGCAAGATTGGCCGCGATGTTGGTCTTGCCCACGCCGCCTTTGCCGCTGGTTATCGCCAGTACGGTTGCCCCGCCTTGCGAGGGCTCGTTCAACGCCGGATTATACAGGGCACTCGTCACAGTTATTGTATCCACCAATCCAGCTCACTTTAGTTGTCTTTCGCTTTGCCCCAGGAATACACCGATTGCCGCTGCTGCTGATGACGCAACAGTTCGGCGGCAATTCGATTGTTCATTAAATTCTCAGAGAGCTTTTGAATCTGCAGCTTCAAATAATCATGCACATTACTGCGCAGCAGGTCATTGGCCCTGGCATCGGCAACCGGCTGAATATCAAACCCACCGCCGGTGTGAAACTGAATATGATCGCTGTCGCAAAACAGCAGCCGTTCGGAACGCACATGCTCGGACACCGCTTCGGTCATGCGCTGGGCAAATTCGGTCTCCGGCAAATCCTGCGGACAATAATTAGCTTGGCGGTAATCAAAAATGTTACGGGTCAGCACATCCCTGCGCCGCTCGGTATAATCAATGATACGGCTCAGCACTTCCGTAACATTATCAACGATCTGTGATTCGGTTTTCATTATTCATCATCCATTCATCACCACACTACACGGCTCACGACAGTCCGGCCGCATCCGACTGGCAGCTCAGCAGTTGGCGTATTTCAGACAGGGTTTTGGTTTTGCGCAATTCCTGGATATGCCACAAGCGTTCAAACACCGACTCGTCATACAGACGGTGCCCCCCCTCGGTCCAACGCGACTCACGAATCAAACCCATTGTCGTGTAGTTGTGTAGGGTCTGCCGGGTAAAAGGGGTGTGACGAACAAGCTCGCCGATCCTGTACAGTTTAACGGGCACTTTGAATTTCAAGTCTTGCTGCACCTGCATCGCGCCGATCCCTTTACTCCAAAACTTAGCAATCTCTATTTACAGGATTGTGTGCAAAACAACTTTTACATTTTATAAAATGTAAACGTCAAAAAAAAAATGTCAACAGATTTTTTGAAATAAAATAAAAAAATTTTTCGGTTGACTGTTATGGGACGGTAAAGGGCAGTATTCGCCGAAAACCTCCGCAGCTTGAGTCGGTGCGAAAACCAACAGACTAACAAACGATTTGAACCCATCTACTGGTCGCGTATAAGTGTTCCCATCATTACGCGACCATGCAGTGCTGCGACGCTCGGCGGTGGACTTTCACACGGAAATTGTCTACTACGAAGAGTTCAGCAGTGTCATTGCAAAGGTGTTTCCAGCATCCGCCACGTCAGCATTGATCGTCAGTGAACCGCCGTGGGCTTCAATAACTTGTTTTGCTAGCGGCACTTCCAGCCCCACCCCCACCATGTTGCCGGGCCGCTCACCGGGACTTAACAGCATCCGGCACATCGCCTCATCCAGCCGCGGCCCGCTGTCGCTGACCGACACCACAATCGCCTGTTCATCACCTTCGATTCTGGCATCCAGCGTGACTTGCCCTGCCTGGCCCTGCAGATTATCCCCAGCGGCGATCAGTAAATTAACTACCGCATCTCGGAGTTTTTCCCCATCGGCAACAACTGTAGGCAGATTATTCTGCATTTTAGTAACAATTTCCACGCTGAGCGCAGAAAGCATCGCCTCTTCCTCTTTGACGGCCGCGGCGAAAATATCCCCCACATCGCACGACTGAAACTCCAGCGGATAGTTTTTGGTGAATTTGATCAGATCGACCTGGAATTTTTTGAGCCGCTTAAAGTTGGGCTTGTAAAGCTGCCACGCCTGGCGAACCCGGTCGAACTGGCTTGTCTCCAATCCCAAATCGATAATCTCACCGCACCCCGAGAGCACCTGGATGATGTTTTTAACCATGTGAGCCAGATCCGCCACCGCCCGGCCGGACTCGGCCAGACGTTCGGGGCAAATGTCATCGGAAGGCCTTCCGCCAATCGCATTATCGGACGCTTGCTTGTAATCGTTTGTGTTCATACCGCTGGCATCGGCAAAAACCGCCGGCAGAATAAGAAAAAAGCCAGATTCCAACTTGTAGAATCTGGCTTCGGAGGAGGGTGATGAAAAGCCTGTTAGGTATTATGTTTCTCTGTTTTATTATTACATTAACATTATCGCAATATTTTGGACAAAAACTTTAAGTTTTTCCATAAAAAACTGAAAAAAATAACATTTTTTGGTGATGATCGCCGCTACGGATACCTTACCGAGCGCCAAATGTCCCTCAAACCAAAAAAACTGTATCGTCCCAAACGATCGTGCCGGGTCGTTTCAGAACAATTCTTTCTGTTCCAGTTTGTATTCAATCAGCTTTTCGCGTTTTTGGCGGGCGGTCTCGAGGAGTTTTTCGAGTTGCTGTTCGTCGCCGGCCTCGATGGCCGTGCGGAATCGCTCCAATTGGGTGATGAGCTTATCAATACCCTCCAGGCAGCCTTGTTTATTGGTCAGCAGAATATCCATCCATACATTTGCCGGGCCCGAGGCCACGCGCGAGGTATCCATAAACCCCTTGCCCGCGCGATGCATATCCGCCGGCCGATTGGCGTTGACCAGCGACGCGGCGGCGACATGCGGCAGGTGGCTAACCATCGCCAGCGTCCGGTCGTGCTCAGCCGGGCTCATTTGCTCCACCACACAGCCCAGCGTCTGCCAGAACCAGTGAACCGCAGCCAGCGCCTCCGGATCGGTCGTGTCTGTCTGGGTCAGAATGCACCGGGCCCCGATCAGCAAATCATCGCGCCCGTAGTCCAGCCCCTGCTTTTCCGAGCCGGCAATCGGATGCGACCCAACAAAACGCCCCCCCCTGCCCAGCAGCCGCTCGGCCCACCGATGCACCACCGCCTTGGTCGAGCCGACATCGGTCACAATCGCCCCGTCCTTCAAACAGCCCGCCATCTGCTTCAAATACCCCTCAAACGTCCGTATCGGCGTGGCCAGCACCACCAGATCCGCCGCCTCGAGCGCCGCCTCGAGCGTCTCCTCGACCGCATCGGCGATCCCCTGAAGCCGGGCCTTCTGCCGCGTTGAGGCCCGATGGGAATACCCCACAACCCGGCTGGCCCCCATTGCCCGCCGCACCGACAGCGCGACGCTGGCGCCCAACAGCCCCAGCCCGATCACCGTAATCTGATTCAATGTCTTCATAAAAAAATACCCAACAAAAGCCGACCCACGCCCTTTGGCGCCCCACTCTACTGCGAAACAGCCATATCCGTCAATTTTTTTCTTGTTTGTGTCCCGATTTATGGTATAGTGATGTGCTAGAAAAAAACCCCGCCGAGCAACGGATGAATCCGTGAAAATGATAAGGGAACATATAAATTTCGAGCACTCCGTACAGGTACTCGAAATCTTTTTTTGGATATGAGTTGAAGACAAATGACCATTGACAATACAAAAAATACCGCGATGCAGTACCTGCCTTTCGAGGATGAAATCGCAGAACTGGACCGCCAGATAGAACAACTGCAAAGCGCCCCAAACTCGCCTGCAGGCTCGGTCTCAACCCAAATCCGAAAACTACAAGTCAAGCAGACAGAAAAACTTAAAGCCCTTTACACCCGTCTGACCCCCTGGCAGACCGTCCAGGTCGCCCGCCACCCCCAGCGGCCGATTTTCAGCGACTATCTGCATCGACTCTTCAAAGATGTCCGTATCCTGCACGGCGACCGCTGTTTTGGCGACGACAAGGCCATCATCACCGCACTGGGCCGGCTCGGCCGAGAAAAAGTAATGATCATCGGCCAGAATAAGGGCAAAGATATCAAAGAAAAAGTCGCCTGCAACTTCGGCTGCCCCAACCCCGAAGGCTACCGCAAGGCCCTGGCCAAGATGAAGCTCGCCGAAAAATTCAACCTGCCCGTCGTGACCCTCATCGACACCCCGGGCGCCTACCCCGGTGTCGGCGCCGAGGAACGCGGCCAGGCACATGCCATCGCCGTCAACCTCATGGAAATGAGCCGACTTCGTGTCCCGGTCGTCTGCGTCGTCATCGGCGAAGGCGGCTCCGGCGGTGCCCTGGCCATCAGTGTCGGCGACCGCCTGGCCATCCTCCGGCACGCCTACTATTCGGTCATCTCCCCCGAAGGCTGCGCCGCCATTCTCTGGCACGACGGCACCCAGGCCCCTCGCGCCGCCGAAGCCCTCAAGCTGACTGGTCCCGAACTGCTCAAGCTCAAACTGGTCGACGCCATCATCGACGAACCGCTCGGCGGGGGCCATCGCAACATGCACGACACCATTTACAACGTCGAAAAATACCTCATCAAAACCCTGCGCCAACTCAAGAACATCCCCATCGACACCCTGCTCAACGACCGCTACGCCAAGCTGCGCGGCATCGGGGCCGCCTGCGTGTCTGCGGCCGAATGCCCCCCGACCGCACCCAAACCCGCCATCCCCGACCGCCTCTCACTGAAAACCCAGCTTGAGGCCCAAAAACAAAAATCAACCTACTCAGCCAAATAATTACGCAAGTGCGTTGCGCCTGTCATTGCCCTGATTGTTTTTCGGGGACCCCTGTCGGCACAAATACCCGCCGTCCCGCCAGCGTGCCCTCGACGCCGCTGACCTCAAAAAAGGATTCGATCGTCGCCGCATCCAGCCCCGCCTCCTCGTCCCGATACTCCGTCCGCCCATCGGCAGCCAGCAACAAAAATGAGGCAGCGTAATGCTGAACTAGGTTGATATCGTGGCTGACGACAATAATGGTCTTGCCCTCATCCTGCCGAAGTGCCTTTAAAAGCTCAAAAATGCGGATTTGGTGTTTCAAATCCAGGTGACTGGTCGGCTCATCCAGCAGCAGCACAGGCGTTTGCTGCGCTAGGGCGCGGGCAATAAACACCCGCTGCCGCTCGCCGCCGCTCAATGCCGTCAATGGCCGCCCGGCAAAGCGCATCGTGTCGGTCATCTCAAGCGCCCGATCGACAATCTCGTAGTCCTGCTGAGTCTCGAAAAGCTTGCCGCCGGCCATATAGCGGGCCATCAGCACGGTCTGGCGCACCGTAAAACCAAATGTCGGCATCGTACTCTGCCGTACCATCGCCATCACCGCCGCCAGCTCGGCCCGCCGGTAGCGCTGTATCGGTTTGCCCTCCACCAAAATCCGCCCGCTCCTGGGCCGAAGCAGCCCGGCTAGCAGATTCAGCAGCGTCGTCTTGCCCGACCCGTTGGGCCCAACGATTGCCAGAAAATCATTGTGCCGGACCGACAGCGCCAGCCCCTTCAACACCGCCCGCCGGCCGTAAGCAAACGACACCTTTTTCACGTCAATCAGCGTCATTTGGCCCCCCAGTGCAGATTTTTGGTGCAACGCACCAGCAGAATCAAAAAGAACGGCCCGCCGACCAGTGCCGTGACCACCCCCACCGGCAGCATCGCCGGGGCCACTACCACGCGGGCCACCGTATCGGCCAGCACCACAAACGCCGCCCCGACCAGCGCACTGAGCGGGATCAACTGCCGATGATCCGGCCCGGCGACCAGGCGCACAGCGTGCGGTATGATCAGCCCAACAAACCCCACCAAGCCGCCCAGACAAACCGCCAGCGATGTTATCAATGCCGCCACTGCGAACGCCGCCAGGCAGGTCTTTGACACCGACAGCCCCAGCGCCGCGGCCTCATCGGCGCCGAAACTGAGCAGGTTCAGCGACGGCCCCAGCCGAAGCAGAACCACAATCCCCGCCGCCGCCAGCAGTCCCGAGGCCGCGATGACATCCGGCCGCTGCAGTTCCGAAATACTGCCCATCAGCCAGAACATCGTCGTCTGCACCTGATCGGCCCGGGCAATCGAGGTCAAGAACATGATCACCGAGGAAAAAAAGGCGTTGACCACCACCCCGGCCAGCAGCAGCCCCATGAAATTGGCGCGCCCGGCGGCCCGCCCGATGCCCCAGACCAGCCACGTCGTGGCCAGTGCCCCGACAAAGGCCGTCAGCATCATCGAGGACATCCCCAGAAACGTCCACGACCAGCCCAGCAACACCGCCGCCAGCGTCCCGAGCCCGGCCCCGCTGGAAATGCCCAGAATATACGGATCGGCCAGCGGATTCCGCAAAATCGCCTGAAACACGCATCCGGCCGCCCCCAGCGACGCGCCGATAATCGCTGCCAGCACAATCCGCGGCAGGCGATAATGCACAATAATTTCATAATCCATATTCGGCTGCCCGTCGCGCATCGGCCCGCGCAGCGCACCGACCAGCGACACCGATACCGACCCGATAGCCACGCAAATCGCCATCATCACAACCAGCAACCCCGCGGCGATCCCGATGCGTATCCACAGTTTTTTGGCCGTCAGTGTCATTGGCGCTGCTCCCACAGACAGCGGGCGATCGTCTCGAGGGCCTCATCCAGCCGCGGCCCAAGCCGGGAGACCAGGTCGCCGTCCAGCACAAAAATGCGGTCATTCTGCACCGCCGGCACGCGCCGAAACGCGGCGTAAAACGCGGCCGCCGAGCGTGCCTGGACCGCCTTTTGATCGGGCATATTGGCCGGCTCGATAATCACATCCGGCCAGGCCGCGATCACATCTTCGGCGCTGATCGGCGGATAGACATTCACGGTCGGGCCAATAGCGTTGACCCCGCCGACCGCCTCGATCATCTCGTTGATATACGTCGCCCTGCCGGCCACACGCAGCGGCTGGCGCTGAATCACCCACAAGATCCTCGGCGGCGTCCGATCCCCGCAACCCGAAGGCATGGTATCCTGGGTCGCCTGCAAGCGATTGACCATCGCCTCGGCCTGTGCCTGGCGCTCCACAGCCTGCCCAACGGCGGCGATCCCCTCATAAAGCTGGTCAAAGCTTTCAAAATCCTCGACTGTCACCACCGTACTTCCAAGGCGTTCAAGCCGCTCGATCAGGGGCCGCTGCTGCGGCAAATCCAGCGTCACCAGCAAGGAAGGGCGAATCGCCAGCACCGCCTCCACATCCGGCTGCCAAAACGTCCCGACCTGCCGCCGGGTCAACGCCTCGGGCGGATAGTTGCAGTGCCGCGTAACGCCGACAATCTCTTCATCCAGCCCCAGCGCAAACAAAATCTCCGTCAGATTCGGCGCCATCGAGACGATCCGCATTTTGTCCTCTTCGGACGAAGCGACCGGTTCATCTTGTTCGCCGCAGCCGCCAAGCCAACAGAGTATCACAATCGACAACCACAAGCTGCATTTGAGACCGCCGCTGGTCAGAATTTGATAGTTGAAATTTGAAATTTGAAATCTCATCAAAACCCTGTCCGCTTGAATTGCTTGTCCAGCTCCTTGCGCGAAAAGACCAGCGTCGT